>CALBET010000031.1 GCA_937888665.1 uncultured Acidobacteriota bacterium | reverse complement strand
TCACGCTGGTGCTGGTCCGTCAGAACGTGGACTTCGACGAGGTCCCTGGGTTTCATCGGCTGTCAGGCCTGATGACCCTGATCGGGGTCAGCTTTGCCGTCGCGCTCGCCATGTCGAGGACCCGGGTGTGGTTGTTCTTCGGTGGGTCCGTGATGCTGCTGTTCGCGATTGCGGCCGCGGCGTTCGCGTTCATGACGTGGGGAACTCGCGCATTGTTTCGCCGTAGTAGAGATCGGAGAGAGCGCGCGCCTGACTTCCTGGACGAGCTCGGGCGTCGTCGCTGACCGCGCGCCCCGGCCCGAGAATTGCGGGCCCTATGGTTTCCTGCTAGTGTCGTGCTGGAGATGCGGCGAGACGAGGCGAATGAGAGCGTGTCATGGGTTTGAGAGATCGGCTGTTTGGCAAGAAGACAACGGAGGCGGCGCCGGATCCCTTGGCCGATCTGGTGCTGGAGAAACTCAAGGTCGGCTATCTCGTCGACTACGACATGCAAACCTGGCAGGTCACGAGCTATTGCCGGTACAACTTCTCGGGCAAGGACGACAGCGTCGAGGAGTGGGAGATCACCGCGGTGGGTGAGCAACGCTTTCTGGAGCGGGCGGACGGCGCCTGGTCGCTCTCCAGGGAAATCTCCATTGGCGACATTGCCGGCGACGTACGGCAGCACATTCTCGACCACGAGGATCCCCCCGAGCGCATCGTCTTCGAGGGCACCGAGTTTCACCTGGACGCCTCGTATGCCGGTCAGATGTTGGCCGACGGCACGGGCCCCGGACAGGACGTGATTCGCTGGGAGTTTCTGGACGGGACGGAGACGACGTTTGTCGGGGTCGAGCAGTGGGGCGAGACCGAATTCTCGGCCGCAGCCGGGTCAGTCGTGCAGGACTATCAGTTCAACCACATCTTGCCGGGGAGTCTCTAGTCATGCGCCGTCCACGTTGCCCCGCGGCCGCCCTGCTCGGCATGCTTGCCATCCTGGCCACGGTCGGGTGCGACACCACCACGCCGCTCGAGCGGCTGCAGAGCGAGCTCGAGCAATATCCGGAGTATTCCGTCACTCTGCAGGACATGCGTGAGGACGGGTATTTTCATCAGTATGGTGTGGTCATCGGCGAGCCGCAGACCGGGTCGGATGATCTGGTCTTTCGCGACTCCATACTCGACTGGCAGGAGGTTGGCCGAGCGACCTACGACCAGTATCGGCCGCATCTTGGCATGGTGATTCTCTCGAAGGGCGCGGATGGGATTGTCGATCGCAACCAGCACCCACCCGGCTACCAGCAGGTGGGCAATGAGCGGTACGGGCAGTGGCGCGACGATGGAGGGGGGCGATCGTTCTGGGTCTTCTACGGTCAGTACGCCTTGCTCAGCCACATGATCGGCGGTTTCGGACGCCCCATTTACCGGAACGACTGGACCGGCTACCAGACCGCCCGCGGTCGTGGACAGACCTACTACGGTCCGGGTGGTGAGTATGGCTCGAACGGATCTGTCACCAGACAGACGAACCCCAATTTCTTTCGCCGACAACAGGCGCGACAAGCCGCGAGTAGCCGGTCGTTTGGGGAGCGGGTAAGCGGTCGCACGTCAGGCGGCACCCGTTTCGGCGGGAAGTAGGAGGGGCGAGATGTCGGTGGAACAGATCGGGACGGGCTTCATCTATCTGGCGGTCGTGCTGGGTCTGCTCGTCCTCGGCAAGTGGCTCTACGACGCGTTGCACCGGCGCTTTGTGCTCCAGACCGAGCTGGTCGAGAAGGACAACCTGGCGGTGGCCGTCGCCGTGTCCGGCTATTACCTGGGTCTGGTGATCGTGTTGGGCGGTGTGGTCTCGGGGCCCGCGTCGTTCAGCATCGTCGACGACGTGATCGGTCTCGTCATGTTCGGGGGGCTGGGGATTGTGCTGCTCAATCTCTCGGCCTGGGTCAATGACACGGTGGTGTTTTCGAAATTCGACAACGAGAAAGAGATTGTCGAGGATCGCAACACCGGCATGGGTGCCGTCGAAGCGGGCAACTACGTCGCGGTGGGCCTCATCACGGCCGGCGCCATGTCGGGCGAAGGGGGATTGGCCCCCGGGCTGGTCTATTGGATCGCGGGACTGGCCGCCCTCGTCGTGGCCGGGCTGCTGTACGACAAGATCACGTCATACGATCTCCACGACGAGATCGAGAAGGACAATGCCGCGGTCGGCGTCGCGTTCGCCGGGGCGCTGATCGGTTTCGGGAACATCATTCGCCTGGCCGGCGACGGCGACTTCGTCTCCTGGAACGAGAGCCTGACCCAGTTCGGGTATTACACCGTCGTCGGGCTGGTCCTGTTACCGCTGGTCCGCCTGTTCGCCGACAAGGTGCTGTTGCCGGGCGCCAGCTTGAGCGACGAGCTCGTCAAGGCCCAGCCCAACCTGGGCGCCGGAGTCCTCGAGGCGGTGTCGTATCTCGCCGCGTCGATGTTGATCGGACTGACGCTCTAGACTAGGGCTCTGACCAAAATAGGCCAGCTTGTTTGGGTCAGAGTCCTAATCCTGCGAGGCTCGTGCCCAGCCTCAGAAGTTCGCCATGTCAGTGGTCGGCGAACGTATGACGACACCCGCCATCGCTCGCCAGGCCCCGCCGCACGGTCTGGTGCTCAAGGCCTGCATCTTTGCCACGGGCCTCGCCGGCATCGTGGCCGAGTACGTGATGGCCACCCTGGCCAGCTATCTCCTCGGAGACGCGGTGCTGCAGTGGACCCTCACGGTGTCCCTCATGCTCTTCGCGATGGGGGTGGGGAGCCGGATCAGTCGGTTCGTGCGCGGGTCGATCCTGGATGCGTTCGTGGCCGTGGAACTGCTCCTCTCGGTGGTGTGCGCCATCAGCGCCACGCTGGCGTACTTCTTGTCCGGTTGGACCACGAACCTGGCACCGGTCGTCTACGGTCTCGCCTTCGCGATCGGTCTGCTGATCGGCGTAGAGATTCCACTTGCCACCCGGCTCAATCAGGAGTTCGACGAACTGCGCGTGAATATCAGCGCGGTGCTCGAGTACGACTACTACGGGGCGTTGCTGGGCGGGGTGCTGTTCGCCTTTGTCGCGCTGCCGTTCCTCGGGCTCACCTACACGCCGATCGCCGTGGGCGCCCTCAATCTGGCGGTGGCCGGCGTGCTGTTCGCTCGGCATCATCGGGTGTTCGCGTGGCGCCGTGTCCTGAGCGTGTCCTTCGCCGGGGCGTCCGTCTTCCTGATCGCGTTGGCGGTGTTCGCCAAACCGATCGTCCTGTTCGGCGAACAGCGCAAGTACCGCGATCAGGTCATCTACGAGGACCAGACGCGCTACCAACGAATCGTGATGACGCGGTTCCAGGAGCACCATTGGCTCTACCTCGACGGTCACACGCAGTTCAGCTCCTTCGACGAAGAGCGCTACCACGAGCCGCTCGTGCACCCCGCCATGCTCGCGAGCGCGGCGCGACGTCGTATCCTGATCCTGGGTGGTGGCGACGGTCTGGCGCTCCGGGAGGTGCTGAAACACCCCGACGTGTCGGAGGTCACCCTGGTTGACATCGACGCGGCGATGACCACGCTGGGGCGGACACACGACGTACTGGTGGCGTTGAACCACGACGCCTTCGTCGACCCGCGTGTGACGGTCGAAAATCAGGACGGGTACGCCTACCTGCGCGATGCCGACACCCGGTTCTGGGATGTCATCCTGGTCGACCTCCCAGACCCGCGGACCATCGATCTGGCTCGGCTGTACGGCCTCGAGTTCTATCGCCTGGTGCGACGGCACCTCTCACCGGGTGGCGTCATCGTGACCCAGGCCACGAGCCCGTTCTTCACCCGTCGCGCGTTCCTGTCCGTGGGAGCGACAATGGACGCGGCGAGGCTGATCACGGCGTCGTATCACAACCACGTGCCCACCATGGGCGAGCTGGGATGGGTGCTCGGCATGCGTGGTCGAGACGACACCGCCCCGGGGGACGACCAGGATCGAGACCGGTTCAGGCAGCGCCTGGCCGGGCTCAGCTTCGAGCGGCTAGGTACCCGGTTTCTCAACCGCGATGCGATGGTGAGCATGCTGCATTTCGGCAAGGGCTTTGACGACGAGGTCGACGTCAGCGACGAGACCAATTTTGCGATCTTCTACTACTATCGAGACGGCGATTGGGTTTTGAACTGACCAGCATCTTCAAGACCAACGTGACACGGCCGGTCCTGGCCCTCCTGGCGTTCCTGCAGCGCGAGAACCTCTTCCGGCTCATGGGGGTGATTGTCGTGTTGGTGGTGGCGGGGGCCGGCGGTCTCACGTACTTCGAAGACGACCGGCCCTTTCCCGACGCGCTCTGGTGGTCCATCGTCACCTTGACCACGGTCGGCTTCGGAGACATTTCTCCGTTGACGCTTGGCGGCCGGCTGATCGGGGTCGTCCTCATGTTTTTCGGCATTGGTGTGCTCGGCATGTTCACGGCGACCATCGCCGGGGTGTTTGTCGAGAAGCGGTTGCGGAAGGAGCGGGGCATGGGTTCGTACGGCGACCTGAATGGCCACATCATCCTGTGCGGATGGAACGACCGGACGAGGGAGATCCTCAAGGACCTGCGGGCGGACGCGCGAGCGGCCGAGGCGCCGATCGCGCTGGTGGCCGATATCGACGCGAAACCGGTGGACGACGAGCGGCTCTACTTCGTTCGGGGCGACCTGACTGAGGAGCATCTAAGACGGGCCGGTATCGAGACGGCGGCCACCGTCGTGCTCGTCGGGGACCGGTCCCTGGAGTACGTGGCGCGAGATGCCAAGGCGGTGCTGTCCTTGTTGACGGTCGAGAGCCTCAATCCAGGCGTGTATTCGATCGTCGAGCTGGCCAGCGAGGACAATGTTCGGCACTGCGAGCGCGCCGGGGCCGACGAGATTATCGTGGGGGCCGAGTTCAGTAGCCGCGTCATCTCCACCGCGACCCTCGACCACGGGATTTCAACGGTGTTACGCGAGTTGTTGAGCGCCCAGGTCGGCCACGATCTGATCACCGTACCGGTGCCTGAGCGGTTGGCCGGGCGCTCGTTCTTCGATGTGTTCTGCGACCTGAAGCGCGACCACGGCATGATCGCGATGGCGATTCTCCCGCACGCGGCCGGGGCTGGGAGTGTGGTGACGAACCCCCCGGGGGACACCATCGTGAAAGGTGACGATCGCCTGGTGGTCGTGTCGGCGGGCGAGCGGCACGCGTCGTGACCGCCGTCGCAGGTCTGACCCAGGGGTTCGTCGACGACATGTCACTTTTTGGTCGCGTTGGCCTCCTGCTCTGGCGCGAGTTCTCGGCTCGGTGGGGCGCGCGACCAGGACGCGCCGGCGGCGGGTTCATTGACGACGACCCCAGCGCGTCGTCTGCGGGAGCGCCGGCCCGCCCGGTGAGCCCCACGCCGCAGGACCCGACGCTGGCGCGCTACTACGCCAACCTGGAGCTGCCCTATGGGGCCGGCCTCGACGCGGTTCGGGAGGCCCGGCGACGGCTGCTCAAGCGATACCACCCTGACCTGCATTCGGCCGACCCCGGCCGGAGACATACCGCCACGCAGGTGACTCAGGGGCTCAACCACGCCCACGACGAACTCGTCAGCCGTCTGGGTCGTAATGAACAGTAGGATCATCGGCGGCCGGGGGCAAAAGAAAGATCCGCGGTGGACGAATAGCGGTGATGTTGGAGACGTAGAGAAAGCTAAGACGCAAGGAGGCGTTGTGTGAATGTCTGAACATCTTGATCGGGTCAAGGGCTATCTGCTGGACCTGGGGCTCACGATCGTCGCGGAGAACGAGGCGGACGAGTTGGTGGTTGTCGACGATGAGGACAGCGGCATCAAGCAGCTGGTCATCGACTGTGAGCCCCCCATCGTGGTCCTCGAGCAGCTGATTGCCGAGGTGCCCGCGGAGCCGGGCCAGCTGTTTGTCCGGCTGTTGCAGATGAACAACACCCTGGTGCACGGGGCCTTCGTGCTCGACGAAACCGCGGAGCGCATTTTTTATCGAGACACGTTGCAGCTTGCCAATCTCGATCTGAATGAGCTCGAGGGCTCGATCCGAGCCCTGTCCTTGGCGCTGGCCGAGTACGGCGCCGAGTTGCTGACGTTCTTGAAGAAGTAGTCGTTTTGTGATCCATTGCCCAAGGAGACGGACTGATGGCCAGTATTTTTCGAAGGATGTTCAAGGTCGCCGAATCGAATGCCCACGCCGCAATGGACAATCTCGAGGATCCGATCAAGATGACCGAGCAAGGAATTCGCGATCTCAAGAAGAACCTGCAGGCCGCAATGGTCAGTCTGGCGGAGGTGAAGTCGCTGGCGATTCGTATGCAGAAGGAGGCGTCCGACCACAAGAAGCGGTCGGCCGACTACGAGCGCAAGGCGATGCTGCTGCTCAAGAAGATGGAGGCGGGAGAGATGGACGCCGGTGAGGCGGAGCGCCTGGCGACCGCCGCGCTGGAGCAGAAGGAGGCGGCGCTGCAGCAGGCCGCCACCGCGGCCGCCGACCACCAGACCCAGCAACGGATGGCGGACCAGCTCCAGGGCAAGGTCGAAGATCTCAAGCGCCAGATCGGGACCTACGAGAACGAGGCGATCACCCTGAAGGCTCGAGCCCGCACCGCGTCATCGATGCGTAAGATCAACCAGCAGCTGGCCGGCGCCGATGCGTCAGGCACGGTGGCCATGCTCGAGAAAATGAAACAGAAGGTTCAGGAAGAGGAGTCGCTCGCGGAGGCCTACCAGCAGCTCTCGGACGTCGGCGGTGATCTCGACGAGGACATCGACAAGGCCCTCGCCATGCCTTCGAGCAGCGCTGGCGCCGATTCGCTGGCCGCGCTGAAGGCGAAGATGGGCATCGCGGCGCCCGCCTAGACCGTAGCTCGGTTGTGTCGACACCCACAGCACCAACCCATGTGAGTTCCGGGTCTAAGCCGGCCGTGCGTGGCCGAGGTCGTCCATGACCGCCTCGGCCGCGCGCACGCCGTGATACTGCGCCTCCTCAAAGAGTGAAAGACCGCTCATGTCCGAGT
>CALBET010000030.1 GCA_937888665.1 uncultured Acidobacteriota bacterium | reverse complement strand
CGGCGGCCAGGGCCGCGGTGACTTCGAAGTTGCCCACGCCGGGAACGATGATGCCATCGGCCGAGGCCAGATCCACTGGCCTGGTCGGCGTGGTGGCCGGTGCGTCGAGATGTGCCAGGGCCTTGCGGACGGAGGTCAGGTTACCGGCTCCGTAATCGATCAACGCGATCACAATAACCCCTTCGTACTTGGGAGTTGCTTCGCCATGCGTGGGTCCTTGTCGCACGCCACCCGCAGCGCCCGCGCGAACGCTTTGAACAGCGCCTCGACCTGATGATGACTGGAACGGCCGTAGAGCACTTTGAGGTGGACATTCGCGCGTGCGCCCTGCGCGAACCCCTCGAAGAAATCCTGAAGCAGTTCCGACTGCAGGTCGCCGACCCGCTGGACCCTGAGTCGGAGGTCGACGACGGCGTGGGGGCGCCCGCTGAGATCGATGGCCGCCACACCGAGTGTCTCGTCCATCGGCATCACGAAATACCCCGCACGGTTGATGCCTCGACGGGAGCCGATCGCCTTGGCCACCGCCTCGCCGAGCGCGATGCCGACGTCTTCCACGGTGTGATGCTGGTCGACGTCGAGGTCTCCGGTCGCCTCGATCCGCAAATCGAAGCCGCCGTGCCGGGCCATCAACTCCAACATGTGGTCCAGAAACCGGATGCCGGTGTTGATCGTGTAGCGGCCCCGCCCCTCGATGCCGAGACGGATGGTAATCTGTGTTTCTGCGGTGCGTCGGTCGATGCGTGCGCGTCTCATCGGTGGATACCCAGAAGGCTATCGGCTAGGCGTCAGGCGTTCGTGTGCCTCGCAGGCGCACCCGGACGGACTCCGCATGGCCGGTCAGTCCTTCAGCTTCCGCGAGCGGCAGAATGGTTGGGGCCAGGGCCTTGAGCCCGGCCTTGGTGATTCGTTGGACGCTGTGTACATGGACGAAATCCGACGCGCTGAGCCCGCCTCGAAAGCGTGCCGCGCCCCCCGTCGGCAGCACGTGATTCGAGCCGGTCGCGTAGTCGCCGGCCGCCTGCGCGCCGTAGCGACCCACGAACACGGTGCCGGCTCTGGTCGCGCCCTGCGCCACCTCCTCCCGGTCGCACACCAGATGCTCGGGAGCGATCTGGTTGGCGAGCGCGATCGCCTCGTCGATCGTGTTCGTCACGACGATGACACCGTGCTGTCGCAACGATTGCCCGGCCGGGCCGGTTGCCGGCATGCGCGACATGACCTCTTGGGTGATGCGTTCGGCGAGGGTGCGGTCGGTGGTGACGACGATGCCGCGGGCGTCCGGGTCATGTTCGGCTTGCGCAATCAGGTCGGCCGCGATCCAGGTCGGGTTGCCGCCGGTGGCCACGATGACAATCTCGGTGGGGCCGGCGTAGAAATCGATCGGGCAGTCGGCGGCCACCAGCGCCTTGGCGGCGGCCACATACGCACTGCCGGGTCCGACGATTTTGTCCACCTTCGGGAGCGTGTCGGTGCCATACGCCAGGGCGGCGATGGCCTGCGCCCCGCCCAGTCGGAACAGCCGGGTCACGTTGGCGATGGCGGCGGCGGCCAGCACGGTCGGGTCCGGTCGTGGGCACACCACGATGGTTTCCGCGACACCAGCCACCTGAGCCGGAATCGCGGTCATCAAGAGTGATGACGGCAACGGATAGCGCCCTGCCGGCACGTAGCATCCCACCCGGTTCAGCGGGCTCACCCGTTGTTCGATCTCGACGCCTGGCACGACCGAGGTGCGCCACGCTCGCGGGACCTGCCGTCGCGCGATGCGTCGAATGTGCGTGGCCGATGTACGGAGCGCGGTGCGCAGCGTCGGGTCGATGGCGCGCAATCCGGACTGTATCTCGTCGCGAGAGACCTCCACCGGCGCTGTCAGCTGATCGAAGCGTCGTGCGTACCGCAGCACGGCGGGATCACCGGACCGACGCACCGCGGCCACGATCCGTGCGACCCGGCGAGCAATCGCCGGATCGGTCTCCTGCCTGCGGTCGATCAGTCTGGCGACAGCCTGCCGATTGGAGAGAGCGATGATGCGCATGGGGGCTGGAGGACACTAGAGCACGATCTTGTTCAACGGGTACTCCACGATACCCTCGGCGCGGGCGGCTTTCAGCTTCGGAATCAGCTCACGCACGGACGACTCCTCGAGAATCGTGGTGACCGCCACCCACGGTTCGTCGTCAGGGCCCAGCGGGCTCAGCGGGGACACCGTGGGGCGTTGGAGTGCGGGCAGCAAGCCGACCACGGCCGCCAAGTCGGCCTGGCGCACGTTCAGCATCATGCCAACCCGTCCCTGTGCTTCCATGGCGGCGCGCAGCAACAGCGCGATGTTGTCCAGCTTCGTCCGTTTCCACTCGTCCGCGAGTGTCGCCGCGTTGGCGATGAGTTGGGGGTTCGACTCGATGACGGTGTCGATAATCCGCAATCGGTTGGCCCTGAGCGTCGACCCGGTCTCGGTCGCTTCCACGATGCCGTCGGCCAGCAGCGGCGGCTTGACCTCTGTGGCGCCCCATGAGAACTCGACCTTGACCGGCACCCCGAGCCGCTCGAAATACGCTTCGGTCACCCGTACGAGCTCGGTGGCGATCGTCGCGCCCGCGAAGTCTTGGGGCGTGCGGTACTTTGAATCCTCCGGTGCCGCCAGTACCCACTTCACCTTGCGGAAACTCTGTTTCGAGTAGACGAGATCGGCAATATCGATCACGGTCGCTCCGGTCGCCGCCTTGTTCTCGGCAATCCAGTCTTGCCCGGTCAGACCGGCGTCCAGCGCCTCGTCGGCGACGTATCTGGCCATCTCTTGCGCACGAATCAACGTGCACTCGATGTCCGGGTCGTCGATGGTCGGGAAGTAGGAGCGTGAGCTGGTGTAGATGTTGAAACCGGCGTGCGCGAACAGCTGGATCGTCGAGTCCTGCAGCGAGCCTTTTGGGATACCGAGTCGTAGCGTCTTGTCAGCCATCGTTCTTCTTGCCTGAGTCTGTAGGGAGCCGTGTGGTTCGATTGCGGTGCACCGCGCGCGTCGACGCACGGACGCGGGATTGCTCTACTGGTGGTCGGCCTCGAGTGTTCGAGAGAAACAGGTCCGTTCGCCAGTGTGGCAGACGTTGCCGTCGCCGTTGCGGGTGACCCGCAGCAGCACCGTGTCGTCGTCGCAGTCGACCAGAATCTCCTGCACGGTCAGCGTGTTCCCCGAGGTCTCGCCCTTCTTCCAGAGCTTGTTGCGGGTGCGGCTGAAGAACGTGGCGAATCCGGTATCCCGGGTCAAGGCCAGCGCTTCGTCATTCATGAACCCGACCATTAATACCTCGTTGCTTGTCGCGTCCTGAATCACGGCCGGAATCAATCCATCGAGCTTCGAAAAATCCATAGTCCTTGTCCTTGTGGGCCGGCGTCCGAGTCGGGTGCCGGAGTACTCAAAAAAAAGGCCCCGCCGTTGGTGGTGGCGGGGCCGGGGTGCATACGCTGGTTGTGATGTGCGGCCGTGCTACGTCACGCGCATATGTCCCGGCTCGCGACCGTCGCGGCCCGTGGGGCAATGATGTAGATGATGCGAATGATGATGACGATACAGCAACGACATGAGTCATGTACCGTATCCTACGTATGTCGGACCTGTCAAACTGGCAGCGCTAGCCGAAAAGAAGCAGGTGTGCGACGAGAGCAACAGCGCAACGAAGGCACCAGGGCGCGCGATAATGCGCGCCCCGCGGCCGCGGAGTGGGGCACTCCGGGGTCCCCGCGGAGC
>CALBET010000029.1 GCA_937888665.1 uncultured Acidobacteriota bacterium | reverse complement strand
CACCGCACTGCTACGGCTTGTCGACTGGCGAAATCGAACGGGCCACGTGTCGGCTTAGATCGTGCCGCCGCATGATCTTCAAGAGGCTCGAGTGGTCAGCAAGACCGAGCTGGCGAGCGGTCTGGGAAATATGCCAGTCGTTCTCGTCGAGCGCGTCAACGACAATACGGCGCTCGGCACGCAGCCTGAGTTCTTTCAGGGTCGACTGACTGGGAGACGACCCGGCTGGCTCCGCCGGCCCCCGTTCATAAATTTCCTCTGGGATGTCGTCAAGCCCCAGCTGCACGTCGTCCGACGCGATCACCATCCGCTCGAGGCAGTTTCTGAGCTCGCGTACATTGTTCTTGGCCCAGTCGTATCGGGCGAGTCGCGCCACCACGTCCGGCGGCGCACTGGTCGGACGTAGGCCGAAGCGGGTCGCGATGTCGACCAGCAGGTGCTCGATCAGCAACGGCAGATCGGACAGCCGCTCCCGGAGGGGTGGCACCCGGATGATATGGACGTTCAGGCGATAGAACAGATCCTGGCGGAACGTCCCAGCCTCGACCTCGCGCTCGAGATCGCGGTTGGTGGCGGCGATGATTCGAGCCCGCACCCGTGTCGGCCGGTCACCGCCCACCCGGGTCACGGTCCGATCTTCCAGCACGCGCAGCAGCTTGGCTTGTACGGAGCCGGGGAGTTCGCCAACCTCATCGAGGAACAGGGTGCCGTCGGCCGCGGTCTCGAACGCGCCCTTGCGCAAGCGGTCTGCCCCGGTGAACGCGCCCCGCTCGTGTCCGAACAACTCGCTTTCCACCAGATGCTCCGGCAGGGCGGCACTATTGACCGCGACCAGCGGGCGCTTCACGCCGGCGCCAAGCCGGTGCAGTTCCCGCGCCACCAGCTCTTTGCCCGTTCCGCTCTCGCCAAGAATCAACACGCCGCTCGGAATCGGCGCCAACTTCGCGATCAGCCCGCGGAGGGTCTGCATCGGCAGGCTGTCGCCGATCAGCGGGGTTTCGGCCCCGGCGCGACCCCGCAGCGTCTTGAGTTCCGCCAGCATCCGTCCTCGTGAGACCGCCTGCTCGATCTCCTGCACGACGCGCTCGATGTGCTCTGCCTTGTCGATAAACCCGAGTGCGCCCTGTCGCACGGCCTGTACGCACCGGTCGTACGAGCCGGTGCCGGTGTAGACGATGACCGGGGTTTCGATGGCGCGCTGCTTCATGGTCCGCAGCACCTCGAACCCGTCAGTGCCTGGCATCTCCAGGTCCAGCACCACACAATCCACCGGTTCCCGACTCAGCACATCGAGGGCCTCAGCGCCACTGGCCGCAATCCACGTGTGGTAGCCCCCGACACGTTGCAGGTCGTAGGCATAGTGCTCGGCCATCACTGGCACGTCGTCGACCACGAGCACGTGGATCAACTCGCGCAGCTCCGTCTCCGGTGCTCGAGGCTCACTCGACATCGTTGCCATGGCGGGCAGACCGTCGCGGAGTCGTTGGTGCGGCCGGCATGTCGACCGTGACTCGAGTGCCCTCGCCCAGCACACTCGCCACGCGAACCGTCCCCTCGAGATCGAGCACCAGACGGCGCACGATCGAGAGCCCGAGCCCCGTCCCCGCAGGCTTGGTCGTGTAGAAATCCGTAAAGACCTTCGACGCGTCGGCGTCACTCATGCCGCACCCGGTGTCAGCGACCGTCACCCGGGCCGTCACGTGATCCGCGTCGTCCACGCGCTCCGTCACGATGGTAATCGCGCCGCGTCCGTCGGCCAGGCTGTCGACGGCGTTCGCGATCAGGTTGTCCAGAATTCGGCGTACCGCGACGGGGTCTCCGACGACGGCGGGCGGGTCGGTCGCCAGCTGCCCGTGGATGACGGCGTGCGGACCGCGCGACATCTGAATGGCCTCGCCTGCGATCGCATTCAGATCACAGAGCCGACGCTCCGCCGGCGGCGACAGGCGCCCATAGTTGGTCGCGAGCGTCTCGAGGTAGTCGATGCTCGCGTCGATCGTGCCGCGGCGTTCCGCAAACACCGTGGCGAGGGCAGCCGGGTCGCGACCGTCGACCTGTGACAGGTGTCTGAACACGTTCCGCAGCGGAATGAGCCCGTTCTTGATGTCATGGGTCACTTGACGAGCCATCTGTCCAACCGCGGCCCTGTGCTCGGCCTCTCGCAAGTGGCGCCGGCTCGTCCTGAGCCGCGCGGTCAGGTCTCCGAGCAGGCGGGACAGGGTGCCGATTTCGTCACCGCCTTGAGACTCGAAGTCGATGTCGAGCCGATCGAGGTCCAAGGTCGCCGTCTTCTCGGCCAACGTGGCGAGCGGCTGACTCACACGGGAGGACAACCACGCCGCCAGCGCCAGTGCGACCACGGAGGTGGCCGCGGCCGTGCCCATGAACCACGTATCGACACGTCCCACCAGCGACTGGAGTGGCTCGAGCGTGTGGGTCACCAGCACCTGGGCGGTTGTGACGGATGGGCGTTCCCCGTCCGGCCCCATGACCGCGACCTCGAGCCGGCCCGCAATGAGGTCGTCGAGGCCGGGCGCACCGCCGTCCGGCGCGGCCGACAGCGCGGCCAACCGCGGCACCAGCGCGGGGTTCGATGACACCTCAAGCCCCGGGTACACCAGTGACACCGACACCTCTCGGTCGCTGGCCAGCCGCTGGAAGAAGCGCCGATCGAGGGCGACACCACCGACCAGCGTGAACCCGCGCCCCCCGACACGCAGTTCCTCGCCGCGAACGAGCGCCATGAACGCGCGCTCCGGTGTGCGCGCGGTCAGGAATACGACATCGTCGGGGTTCGCCATGAGGCGTCTGGCGAGGACCGGCGCCAATCGGCCGTGCTCGTTACGAAAGTGTCCAGAGCTGACGATCCGACCGTCCTGGTCCTGAATCTGCAGCACCGACAGTCCGGCCAGTCCGATGACGGCCCCCGCATAGTCGAGCAGATACTGTCGCTCGGACGCTGCCCCAGCCACGGCGGCGGCCCGAAACCGGTTGTCGTTCTGCAGCGCTTCGCGCAGCGCCACCAGACGCTCGCTGATCCCCTGGCCCTCGAGGCGCAGGTCGGCTTCGATGGCCACCACCGTGGCCTCGATTCGTCGGGCGTAGTCACCCGCCAGCTGGCCGGATACTTCGCGGCGAAGCCCGAACGCCAGCACCGCCAGCGACATCAGCGCCACGGCAGCCACCGTCATCAGAAGTCGTGTGCGAAAGCTCATGGTCCCACCTGTCGCACGCCGTCCAGCAGCAACGTACCATCCCACTCCACCGCGACGCCGGCTCGACCCCGCCGGATCACGGCCCACGTCCGGGTGTCCACCAGCGGCACGACCGCTGCATCAAGCGCGGCGGCCGAGCGCACGAGCCATGGGGCGCGGGACGTCAGGACCCGCGCCTGCTGACACGGACCGAATGGGCGGCGGGCGAGAGCCATGACGTAGCCACTGTCCAGACCGTCGGCAAGGGCGTTCTCGAAATCCGTATCGCTGAGACCGACGGTCACCAGGCCGGTCGCGCCAGTCGGAAACAGCGTCGCCGCCAGGCGGGCGTTCTCGGCCTCACCGAACGCCGTCAGCGCCACGAGACGGGCCGCCAGTCCTTCAGCGA
>CALBET010000028.1 GCA_937888665.1 uncultured Acidobacteriota bacterium | reverse complement strand
TCGGGAACAAGATACGCGGCGTCGTCAGCGATTCGAGGTCCACGTACGAAGCCGGTCATGCACCCTTGAACACTGCTGATCAGATGGAAATATCGGGTCCGTAGAATGTCGGTGAAGAGCGACTGCGCGAGGTATCCGGCGTCGCAGGTGCCGGGGTTGTCAACCCCACCCTCGAGTCCAGCAATGTGGAGCAGCTCATGGAAAATCATCGACGCGCCGATTAAGCCTGCACATAGTCTGCTTTCGTCCTCGGAAGACCCGGAAGCATCACCATCAATAAACAACTTCGCCAGGTCCTTGAAAAAGGGCTCGTCTGCGAACACCTCAATCCTAAACTCCCCTGCACGGGCACCCATGATGTTCCCGTCGAATGTTCCTGCGCCGAAGAACTGTATTGTGGAGGCAAGGTGCGCCAAGAGAAATGCGCTCAGGTCTTGCCTACTCTGTTCGCCGAAAATCACGCACGTGGCATATTCCATCGCGTCCATGTTGTTCCAGCAGATCTGCCAGGCGTAGATGAGCAGGTCCTCCTCGCAACGAGTGAGTTCAAACGGTGGCTGATTCGGCAAGTAATAGGCGTCGAAGTCTACGGCGCCGACGATTCTGAACCAGTCGATTTCCACTTGTGACAGCATTCCTGATTGCGTACCAGACGAAACGCAATCACACTCCGCCAAGTTGTCGAGGTAGTCACAAAACTCGCAGGGCCACGAATCTCGCGGCGGTGGCACGTACTCACCAGCATTGTTGTCGCAGAAGGCGCTCAAAGTCGGCTCGGCATGGATGAACTCACCCGGACACGGTTCTGGGGGTGGTGGCAGAGTCATGGCGTTCGCGCCTATTAGCCCTCCAAATCCGTGATCGTCGTCCTCGGAGTTATCCCCACCTACATCGAATCCGTGTTGCGGCGCGGTGAGACCTCCGATCTGCGGACCTGAGTTGGCCGGAAAGTTGTCTTGGCCCTGCAGCCCGAAATCAAGTCCCCCCACCGAGACGCCGAAAGGCGGGCTGTGATTTCGTTCATCTGACCTCGTCACACCTGCGCTCGCCACGTCAACTCGCGAGAACAGTTCGGCGCCTCCTATTGC
>CALBET010000027.1 GCA_937888665.1 uncultured Acidobacteriota bacterium | reverse complement strand
GCTAACGCCGGAACCGCCCTCGGCTCGGCCGACGCTCCTCGACCACCCGGAGCAGCTCGAATTCGCTGAAATGCGGTGCACCGCATTTTGCAGAGCATTTTTCGCCCGGCGGCGCGGCGCAAGCGTGCTGTGAAAGCGTCTGGAGGCTGCCTCGCCGCGACGGTGGGCGAAAAATGGATTGGACTAAACCGCTGCCCAGACGCTCGCTATGGGGATTGAATGGCCGTCCGGCTCAGGGATGGCGTCGGGAGCGACACCGAGCCGCTGGTTGGGCGTGCCGCAGCGCGTGATCAGGCAGGTGCAGAGCTTGGGGAAGGCGGCGGAGGGGAGGGGAGATCTGTCCTCCCGCCAAGTGAAGCGGGGTGGAGACGCACGACGTCCGGAACGCGGCCGAGCGCCGGTGTGAACCGCGGGGCGGGCAGACGGTGGTGTCATGGTGTCAGGAGGTATCGGTGATCGCGGGGCGCGCGCGTGGCAGGTGCTCGACCACGATCATGTGCCCGTCGTGACAGGCCGGACAGGTGCGGAGGGAGATCCCGGTGAGGGACTCGTAGCGGTCACGGTAGTCCGGCGATGGCGGGGGCTCGTTGGGGGGCGCGGGCGTCGATCCCATCCCGAGGAGCTGCCGACAGCGGACCAGCTTCGCCGCACGGTGCCGATTCCCGAGGAAGCCGTAGTAACGAATTCGGTGGAAACCGGGTGGCAAGACGTGGAGGAGAAACCGGCGGATGAACTCCGTCGCGGTGAGGGTCATGGTGGCGGGCGTCTGGGGCCCGTCGGCGGTGCGGTAGTTCTTGTAGCGGAATCGGACCTGGCCTTCCTCGATATCCAGCACCCGTTGGTTGGAGATGGCGACCCGATGGGTGTAGCGGCCGACGTAGTCAAGCACCTGCGGCGGTCCAGCGAACGGGGCTTTCGCGTAGACGACCCACTCGGTCTGTCGCGCTGGGATCAGGTGCTCGGCAAAGGCGCGGCGATTCCCGAGGGCGTCGAGGCCGCCCGAAAAACGAAGTTCCCCCGCGTCGTACGCCGCCTGAAGTTCCTGGAGAAACAGCCGTCGGAACAAGCGCGAGAGGACCCGGACGGGCAGGAAGAACCCTGGGCGACAGGCGATCCAGCGAGTGCCGTCGGGTGAGAGCCCGCCTCCCGGTATCACGCAATGGAGGTGGGGATGGTGCACGAGGGTCTGTCCCCACGTATGCAAGACCGCGAAGAAGCCGATCTCGGCGCCCAGATGGGTCGGGTCCGCGGCGATCGTCTGCAGTGTCTTGGCCGTCGCGCGGAACAGCAGGCGATAGACAACGGCTTTGTTCTGCAACGCGATCTCGGCGATCCCGGCAGGCACCGTGAACACCACGTGGAAGTAGGCACAGTCGAGGAGCTCTGCCTGCCGCTGTTCGATCCACGCGGCGCGGACCAACGATTGGCAGGTCGCGCAATGGCGATTGCGGCAGCTGTTGTACCAGACCCGCGTATGCCCACAGTGGTCGCACTGCTCCACATGGCCGCCCAAGGCGGCGGTCCGACAGCGCGCGATCGCGGTCATGACGCGGCGCTGCGCGGTCGACAGCCCTGCCCCTGCCTGAGCCCGATAGATGTCGCCGTAGCGACGGAACACGTCCGCCACAGTCGGCGTCGCCGGATCCACACGCACCGCCCCGTTAGAAGGGCTGCGGCGAAGCGGGTGGAACGGCCGGCGCAATGGGCCGCGGGAGTAAGTCGAGCGGGCTGGTGGTCGAGCAGACCTTCGTCGTCGCGATGCGGAGATAGCGCGCCGTGGTGGCGAGACTGCGATGCCCAAGGAGGAGCTGAATCGTGCGGACGTCGGTCCCGGCTTCCAGCAAATGGACCGCGAACGCGTGACGCAACGAATGGGGCGTAATGGGTTTGGGAATCCGGCAGCGCTGCCGGGCGTGTTGGCATTGCTGCTCCACCGCGCTTCGGCTGATCGGTCGGCCCGGGCGGTCGCCGGGGAAGAGCCAGTGTCTGGGCCGGGTCCGCCTCCACCACTCACGCAAGATCTGCAGGAGCTTCGGCGAGAGCATCACGTAGCGGTCCTTCTGGCCCTTGCCGAGCGCGATGCGTAGGACCATCCGCTGACTATCGATCGCGGATGCGGTGAGCCGGACGGCTTCCGAAATCCGCAGGCCCGCGGCGTAACAGGTCGTCAGGATCGTGCGGTGCTTGGGCAGCGTGACGCAGTCGAGAAACTGCACCACTTCCTCGGGACTGAGCACCACTGGTAACGTCTGCGGCTTCTTCGGGGCCGGGATGACTGCGTCGGCCGACCATGCCGTCTGGAGCGTGACCGTGTAGAGAAACCGGAGGGCCGACACCGCAATACAGATGGAGCTGGGCGCGAGCTTGCGTTCGTTGGTCAAATAGACCTGGTAGGTCCGGATCTCCTCGGGGCCCAGCGCGTCCGGTGAGCGGCCGAAATGGCGGGCAAAGCGGGACACCTGCTGGACGTATGAGGTCTGTGTGTGCGGCGAGAGATTCCGCACCTGCATGTCCTCGAGCATGCGTTGGCGAAGGGCTGTCATGGGACGCTCCTTTGCGATGGAGCCTGGAGGATTCCAGGCGTTCGCAGAGTAGCGTAGGGCAGGATCAGCGATCCCAGTCGCCAGGAAGACCCGACTGGACGCCGTTCACTCGACTGCGCGGTCCGTCTACCGAAGGTTTAGTCCAAGGCGGATTATGCAGGGCCGGGGGTTATGCGGTGCAACGGATCTCACCTGCGCCTAGGTCGCCCCGTTCTGCGATGAGACAGGCGCGCCGACCCTGGTCGATCACTCCGCATAATGACGCCTCCTGTAACCCAAGGAGGCGACATGCTCGAACGATATCTTCCATCACCAGTCACGCGGCGACGGCTGCGGTCAGGCCTGGCTCCAGGCCACGCGGGATATCCGCAAAGTGGCGCTGTGGCTGGGGCACGCCGATATCCGCACTACGGAGATCTACCTGCGGGTGGACCCGTCGGAAAAACTGGAAGCCATGGAGGCCGTCCTCCCACCGGCCTTGCGGCGCGGCCGATTCAAAGCCCCCGACGCGCTGATCGCGTCACTGCAAGGCCCGGGATAATGCGGAGTGCGACACCGCTGGAATACCCAGAACACCAGTGTTCCAGCGGTGTCACTTTGCATAATCCCAGACCCTGCATAATCGTCGAAAAATGCGAAGGCGTCATAGACAGTCATGATCCATCGGCCCTTGGTGCAATTCGGTCAGCGACGCGGATGCCCAACGCCGAGACCTGTTTCCGGCCTGAGGTGGTCGTCGACACGGCCTGTGAGCCCCTGAAAACGACGTCCGAACGCGGACGTGGCGCGCGCAGTGGGGGCGCCGGTGGTCGCTGGGTCGGGCGGCGCCAGAAAGAGCGCGGCCAGGCCGTGGGATTCGGCGAAGCGCAGCCCGGCGTCGGGCCCCATCACGTAGAGCGCCGTC
>CALBET010000026.1 GCA_937888665.1 uncultured Acidobacteriota bacterium | reverse complement strand
AGATCTTGCCCTCGTGGTGCGCGTGGCACAACGCGTCGAGATGACTGACCGTCGCCCCGTGGAACGCGACCTGCTGGCGCTCCATCAGGAACCCGGACGGAATGTCGACCACATGCAGGCTGGTGAACGCTGCCGTGGAGTTCGGATCAGCCGGCGCGGCCCCGACGCTGGTGGGGAGCGACAGCGAGACCACCTCGCCGGTCGTCCCCAGCGCCAGCGCTGCACGGCGCTTCGCCGGGGTGATCAGGTTGACGGCGCCGAGCTGGTCGTCGTTGCCCCAGCGCCCCCAGTTCGACAGCTCCTGCATCCACTCCTCGACCCGCGCCTTCGTGATTTCGGGACGCGTCTGCGCCTGCGCGATCCAGCCGCCGGTCAGCCAGATCGCGGTCACCGCGGCGACCGCTCGTTTAGTACCGTGGGTTCTCATATGTGTGCTCCGTCCGGTTGCGCCAAGGCTACGGCGGCACAGCGCGCGAGCCGGCCATCCTGGTTGTCGGCGCCTGACTCGGCCGCCGTCGCCGCGAGCGTCCGCGCACTGGCGATGGACTCAGTATAGAACTCCTCAAGGTGCTACCGATGAGAGATGGCATGGCCTCAGCTCACGTCATCCCCGATATCGGACCCAGTTTGCTGGGATGTAGAATGACGACTGCTAACCCCGACGGAGCCTGAATATGCCGCCCGATGACGAAACACCCCCGCAACCTGACGAGCAGGAAGATTTCGCCGCGCTGTTCGCGGCTTCGCTCCAGCCCGCCGTGTTCGAGCCAGGACAAACGCTCCAGGGCGTCGTCGTCTTGATCGGGAGAGACGTCGTCTTTGTCGATGTCGGCGGAAAAGGCGAAGCCACCATGGACCTTGCAGAGCTTCAGGACGAAGACGGCGATCTGACCGTCGAGGTCGGCGCCACCGTCGAGGGAGTCGTGGTCTCGACCTCCGGCGGGGTCAAGCTGTCACGCAAGCTCGCACGGGGTGCGGCGACGCGCCGACAGTTAGAGGACGCCTATCGCGCTCAGTTGCCGGTGGAGGGACTCGTCGAAAAGGCCAACAAAGGGGGCTACGAGGTCCGCGTCGGCGGACAGCGCGCCTTCTGCCCCATCTCGCAGATCGACACAGGATTCACCTCCGACCCGGAGGTGCACGTCGGCCAGCTCTACACCTTCCGGATCATGGAATACAAGGAGGAAGGCAACGACCTCGTCATCTCGCGACGCGCGTTGATCGAAGCAGAGGAACGCGAGCAGGAGGCCGAGGTTCGCAAGACGATCGTGACTGGCGCCGACCTTCCGGGTCGTATCGCGTCGGTACGCCCGTACGGCGCCTTCGTCGATCTCGGGGGTGGCATTCAGGGATTGCTGCACGTCTCCGAAATGGGTTGGTCGCGGGTGTCGGACCCGACCGAGGTGGTCCAACCCGGCGACTCCGTCACCGTTCGCGTCCTCGGCGTCGATGACGAGAAGGGCAAGATCTCCCTCGGGATGAAGCAGTTGCAGACCGACCCGTGGGACGAGGTCGGCCAGTCCTACACGAGCGGGCAACATGTGACCGGGACCGTGACCCGTGTTGTCGAATTCGGCGCTTTCATCGAATTGCAGCCAGGCATCGAGGCGCTCGCGCATCTCTCGACCTTTCCGCCGTCCGGAAAGCGGGACAGTTGGAAAGACACCGTCGCCGTCGGCGCGACGGTCGCGGTCGAGATCCTAACCGTGGACCCCGACAAGAAGCGGATCGGTG
>CALBET010000025.1 GCA_937888665.1 uncultured Acidobacteriota bacterium | reverse complement strand
TCGGCTTTCCTTGCGCCGTCCCCTTCTTCACCACTTTAATCTTCATTGGTCATTCCTCTCGGTTACAACGTGTTCGGCGTGTTGCGATTGGTGGACGGCCCTACGTGCTAGGGCCCTTCCAGTCGTCCACGACCCAGGTGCAGAAACTGTTCGGCTTGCCCTGCGACGTACCCTTCTTCAGCACTTTGATTTTCATGATGACGCTCCCTTATGTCAGTGAGTTGAACGATGTCCCGAGCGGATGACTGGAACACTTCCAGCCATCGATCGGCACGTCAACGAGCCACGGCTTCACGGCGCTGGTTCCGACCTCGGTGGGCTTCCCTCTCGAGGTTGTTTGCTGCACTCCGTCTCCTTTCTTGCCGAAAGAGGCGTCTGCCAGATGGGACGCCTCGGGTGGACCCGCCGACACGCGTCGACGTGTCACGCGGTGTCGTGTTCTACATCAATTGGGCCGCGGCCTCTTGGGCGAACGAGACCAGCGCCGACTCCATGCTGTCCTTGTGGCACGTCGGTTTGTGCATGTCGCCCTGCTCGCTGTGCGAAGCGACCGAACAGCCACCGGCGCACACCGGGATGAACGCGCAGTCGCCGCAGCTCTTCCACGCCGCCAGCGATTCGAAATCGGCGGCCGAGCGATGATGGCGCTCCTCGAGGGCGTTGCTGATGTGACCAATGGCTGCCGTCCGCTCCCCCGTAAAGCCGGGACATGCGTAGATCGAGCCGTCCGGGCCGATGGTGTTGGAGTGACGGCGATGGATGTCGCAGGGGCCCATGTGCACCCCGTCAAGCGTCTCGAATCCGCGCTTTTTCGTCTCCTCCCGTAGCTCCGACATTTTTGTTTCCAGGAGGTTGCAGCTGTCGCACACCGAACCCGCCCCCGAGCCTGCCGACGTCATGCAGGTGCCGCCGAGCGCGGCGCCGTCCGCGCCGACGGCGGTGAGGGGAATGAGACCGGGCGTTGCCGTCGCCGCTTTCTCCCGGATCACCGGTTTGAAAGAGACCTTCACGAGCCGGTCCGCGAAGTCCTGTGCTTTGAGAAAGTCGAGCAGGGCCGGATAGCTGTCGACGGTGTCTTCGACGAAATTTCCGCCGATCGCGATATTGCAGCGATGCGCGACCCGCTGAATGTTCGCGATGATCCGCTCGAACGTGCCCTGGCCTCCCCGGAGGGGGCGCATGCGGTCGTGTGCCTCCTGGTCACCGTCGAGTGTGATCTTGATACTGTGGAGTCCGAACGGCTCCAGCCGGTCCACGACGTCCGGTGTGAGCAACAGCCCGTTTGTGATCACGTTGATCCGCATGTCGACCCCGCGTCTTCGTGTGGCCCGCCACAAGCGCTCCGCCATCGCGTACATCACCGGCTGGTTGAGGAGTGGTTCACCGCCGAAGAACGTGAGCCCGAACTGACTGGAGCCAAGCTCGTCGAGCTGCATTTCCACCCAGTCGCACACACGGTCTGCCGTCGCCAGCGACATTTTTTCGGCCGTGTCGTTGTAGTCGCCGTGGTCGCCCTGGAAGCAGTAGTCGCACGCGAAGTTGCATTGCATCGTCGTCAGCACCGTCAGCCGCAACTCGCTCGCGTCCTCCCGAACATCGCGAAAGAAGCGGTCTACCGCGCTCCACTCGGCCTCGCGGTTCTCGACGACGAAGCCGTGCTCGGCGAGCTCTCTCAACGCCGCCTGTTCGCTCTCACTGAGTGTCTCGACCAGATCTGGGGTGGCTCCCACGCGCTTGAGCAGTTCCGCGACATCGGGTGACACCACGAGTTGCGAGTCAGTGAACATATTCATCAGGAACAGATCATCGCGGCCGGTCAGGGGGATCTGTTTGTTGAAAATCGAGGGTTGCATGGTGCTCCTCCGTACCTTCATGTCGCCGCGTCTGAACGCGGTCGTGGGGTCCCTGGTCTTGGGCTCAGTACGCCCTCTCGGTACACACCGCGCCCTTGAGTGATCGCGCTTTGCGAATCGCGGGGCGGCCCGGTTACGCAGACGGGCTACGCCAGCGATCCGCATCTTCGCGGCGCGCTTGCCGCGACGAATAATTCGAACATCCTCCACATTGCAAAGCATGTTCCGGTCAGTGGCTCGCACCACCGCGGGTGCTTCCTTGGTGCGAATTCGCCAGTGGCGACTGGCTGATAAGCCATTTCTGGTCAGTAATTTAGACGGGTCGATCGGCTCAGAAAGGCCTCGGCCATCTTTCTCGATGGCCTCGCGCGAGACCTACGTGGGTCAAGTGTGGCAGGCTAAACTAGCCAGTATTTCGTCCGATAGGACGATATATTGGCCAGTTTTGACCGACGTGCGGAGATGTCTTCTGTGACGCGGTCCGAGAGGGAGCTACGTCAGGCGCGCCGGAAGCGCTTGGCCAGCTCTCTGATTTCAAGCCGGCCCATCTTGTGTTTCAGCGTGCTGAGCGGGACGCCGAGGTAGCGCGCCGTGCCCGATACGTTCCACTCGGTTCTTTCGAGGGCCCGAAGGATGAAGTTGCGCTCGAATGCCTCGCAGGCGGCCTGAAGGAGTTCGGTTTGTCCTTCAGGACGCCGGTCCAGGTTGGCGAGATGGTACTCGAACGGGAGGTCTTCCTCGGTGAGTCGGGTCTTGTCGATTACCGCGACGAGGCGTTCGACGAGATTCTCCAGCTCA
>CALBET010000024.1 GCA_937888665.1 uncultured Acidobacteriota bacterium | reverse complement strand
GCCACCAACATGGACGTGCTCGTGCTTGAGGGCTTCGTGCTGCTGAAGCCGGAACAGCCCGACGCGGCGCCCGGCACAGAGGAGTATCTGGCTCAGTTCTCGCTCGACTGACCGGGACAGGCACCCGATGGCCGTGCTCGACATCAACACAAACCCGACTCACCGCGATCTGCGGTGGTTCGGCCTGCTGCTCCCACTGTTTTTCGCCGTCATCGGCACCCTCGCATGGCGGCGAACCGGCTCCCTGACGCCCGCCACCATGCTGTGGGGCGCTGGCGGGTTGGTCACCGGCGTGTTTGCCGGCTGGCCTGCCAGCCGACGACGAATCTACGTGGGCTGGATGTACGCGGTGTTTCCGATCGGATGGGTGCTGTCGCATCTGCTTCTGGGGGTGATCTATTTCTTGGTCATCACCCCGATCGGGATCGCGGTGCGGGTCTTCCGCGGCGACCCGCTGGACCGCGCGTTCAAGCGAGACGCGCCAAGCTATTGGACCGCTCACACGCCAGCCAGCCGAGTGGATCGGTATCTACGCCAGTTCTAGCAGTCCGTCGTGGAGCCCCGTTGCATCGAGACGGGCAAATTCCCCGGGCGGGCAAGGCGTGACGAGGGAGCACACGGGGTATTCGTGACCGCGCGGAACAACGCATTCAGGCGGGATGCCCCGCTGGCGACGTAAGCAAGGAATTGCGGTTACAGGGGACGAGGACATCGACGATGACCGACAACGAATCGGGCGACGGTCGTGGACACGACTTTGCGGAGCAAGCCAACGCGGCGCCCCCCGGCCTGCTCATGGAAATGTGGGAGTTCTTGCGCCACAACAAGAAGTGGTGGCTGACGCCGATCATCCTCGTGCTCCTCCTCATCGGCGCTCTGATCCTGCTGGCTGGAACCGCCGCCGCACCGTTCATCTACCCGCTGTTCTAGGAATCAGCTACCAGACGGGGCGGCGCCCGGCTGGCCAGCCGCGACGAGCGAGCAGGCAGGCTGCCTGTGACCGAGGAAGCCCCGCGGCCAGCGGGGCTCAGCCTGCCAGGACGCGGAAGCAGAGAATCGAGACGATTCGAAGGTCCCCCGCGGAGAGCGGCTCAATGAGGTGCAACCGCATAACGGCGACCGCTACCACGTTCGGTTGCCCGTGTTGAACCTGCTGGCGCCCGCTCTCTCAGGATGGTCGAAAGGCCGCCGGCGCCAATGAACGCGGTGCGTCCCAGTCTGCGCGCGGAACGAGCGGCGCCGTGTCCGCTGTGCGACGGGACGGACGCGACGCTGTATCACCGGGATCGGAACCGGCCGTACTGGCGCTGTCGCGTCTGCGCCCTGGTCTTCGTGCCACCGGAGTCTTGGATAGACGCGGTGGCGGAGAAGACGCGGTACGACCAGCACGAGAACGACCCGGGCGATGCCCGATACCGTGCCTTCCTGGCGAGACTGGCCGACCCGCTCCTCGCGCGCGTGTCACGCGGCGCGGTGGGTCTGGACTTCGGTTCCGGTCCCGGACCGACGCTGGGGCCCATGCTGTCCGAAGCGGGGTTGCGGGTGTTTCCCTACGACGTGTTCTACGCGCCCGACCCGGAGGTCTGGAACCGCCGATACGATTTCATCACCGCCACCGAGGTCCTGGAGCACCTCCACCATCCACGGGCCGAGTTGGACCGTTGCTTCGCCGTCCTCGTTCCGGGGGGCGTGCTCGGCGTGATGACCAAATGGGTCACGGAGCAGCCCGCGTTCGCCGCGTCTCGGTACATTCGTGACCCAACGCACGTCTGCTTCTTCTCGCCCGCCACCTGCCGATGGATCGCGCGCAGATGGGGGACGACGGTCGAGTTCCCGGCCGTCGACGTGGCCTTCTTTCACCGGCGCGCAGCGGCACCGGTTGGTGGCCCACAGTAGCTTTGCGTTTCCCAGACCGTCGGAGTATGCTGAGCCGTCGAG
>CALBET010000023.1 GCA_937888665.1 uncultured Acidobacteriota bacterium | reverse complement strand
TATCGATGGTCCGTTCGGAACCGGCGGCACGGTGCAGGCGACGCTGGGCGTGGGCACGCACACGGTGACCGCGAGTGTCTCCGACAGAAGCGAACTCGTCGGCAGCGCCAGCGTCATCGTGACCGTGAATCGTCGAGGCCCACCGACCGTGACCATTACCGAGATGCCGTCGGTACTGGCCGGGGCGAGCGTGAGCTTCCGAGGCACCGCGATTGACGTCGAAGACGGAGATGTGTCGCAGAACATTACCTGGACGTCGACCATCGATGGCGCCCTGGGGACCGGCGCCCTGCTGGTGAGAGCGGGTGGACTGTCCGCCGGGAGCCACGTCGTCACCGCGTCGGTCACCGACAGTGACGGCCTGACGGGCAGCGCGGCTGTTCCCGTCATGGTGGATCCGACGCCGAGCGCGCCACCGAACGCGCCGCCGGTGCTCGCCATCACGGCACCGGCCCCCGGCGCGACCGTCGCCGTCGGACGCGTGGTTGTCTTTGTGGCCACGGCGGTCGACCCCGAAGATGGCGACCTGTCGAAAGACATCGCCTGGAGCTCGAGTATCGATGGTGCCTTGGCAGGCGGGGCGTCGATCTCCGAGCCATTCCTGTCGCTAGGAACGCATGTGATCATCGCGACTGTCTCTGACAGCGGCGGTCTCGTGACCACAGCGACCATCACGCTCATTGTGGCCAACGCGGTTCCGACGAACGTGACCCAGCGATATGTGGCGCTCGTACCACCCGCCTCGACAGCGGCGGCGGATGACATGACGCTCACCTTCCAACTTGTGGACCCCGGTAGCGCACCGACAGCCGGCGTGAGTCCCACCTATGCCGTGTCCGGCTTTTGGAGTTCGGCGAGTGGAGACTCGGGAGCCGTCACCGGCACGTTGCTCGGACGCCCGGAGAGCGGAACATTCAGTGGCACGTTGTCGCGACCCACGAATTCGAGCTGCCTGGCGGAGGCGGCGTTCACCGGGTCGATTACGCCGACCAGGATCCGGCTCGATCGTGGCGCCGAGCCGGTGCCGATACCGAATACGGCAGACCCGTGCCCATGGGATCCCACCCCAGCGTTCAACAGCTTCGAGGGGAAGCCAGTGGACTAACGTGGGTCGTTCGCTCGGTCCCTCGATGAGAAGAGGAACACCGCCGTCGAGTCAAGACCGCTCGACGGCGGTGGCGGTCTGATGTCAATGCTCCTGACGCTGGAGGTGGTGGATCCACCTTCGGACCTTCAAGCCGACGCACGCAAGGAGTTCGACGAGGCGGGGGGCACCATCGGGCGCCACGCGGAGAACACCTGGGTCCTGCCCGGCGTGACCGTCTCAGGGGAGCACGCCAAGGTCGCGTTCCACGACGGGGTCTTTTCCCTCGAGGACACGAGCATGAACGGTGTCTTCGTGAGCTCGACCCAGGAACGGCTGGTGCCAGGCCGGCCCCGTCCACTGGCGTCGGGCGATGCACTGGTCATCGGCCCGTTCGAGATACGGGTGGGGGTGGTCTCGGACGAGGCTGCCCACGAATCGGTCGATACGGCCAGCATAGCGGATGGCCACGAGGTACAGTCCGTGTCCGTCGCGGCTCCTTCGGCCCAACCGGTTGCGGTCCCGGCGCCTTCCGCTGAACCGATTTCTATCCTATCGCCTTCGGGGCAAGCTGGTCAGTCAGCGCCGCCTCACCCAACGGCGGTCACCACCCCGCCGGACGACGGCCTGGCCACGGTCTTGAGGGAAATCGGACTGGGGGACCTGGCCGCCACGCCTGAACTCGGCCGTGTCTTCGGTGAGATCCTACGCGTGGTTGTGATTGGGGTCATGGACCTGCTGCACGCGCGTCAGCAGTTCAAGGCCGAGTTCCGGATGGACCAGACGCTTCTGCGGCCGCGGGACAACAACCCGCTGAAGTTCTCGCTGGACGCGGACGAGGCGCTGCGCGGTCTGCTCGAGTGTCCGAGCGAGGGCTATCTGGGGTCGATCGCCGCGTTCGAAGACGCGTTCAACAGTTTGCGGAAACATCATGTCGCGGCGCTGGTCGGCATGCGCGCGGCGTTCGACGCGACCCTGGACGAGTTCGATCCGGAACAGTTGAAGCAGGAATTCGACCGAACAATGACGAAGAGCCCGCGGTTGAAACTGCTGGCCAAACGTCGCTATTGGGAGCTCTACCGGGAGAAGGCCGAGGGGATGGCGGCAGACCCCGATACGACGTTCCGCGCGCTGTTCGGCGACACCTATACAGACGCATACGAGGAGCAGGTCGAGAAGCCATGAGCATTCCCGAATCGATCGGACGATTCGGTGTGCGTTCCTGTCTGGGCAAGGGCGGGATGGGGGCGGTCTACCTCGGTGTGGACCCTCGCATCGATCGGCTGGTCGCGTTGAAGGTGCTGCATGTGCACGACGACGATGTGGGCGAGCGCTTCTTGCGCGAGGCGCGAGCGGCCGGCCGGCTCCAGCATCCCAACATCGTCACCATCTTCGAGGTTGGCGATCACGAGGGACAACCATTCATCGCGATGGAATACGTCGCCGGTGAAACCATCGCGGAGATGGTGGCCCGGCACGCCGAGCTGCCGATTACCCGAAAGCTCGAACTCATGGAGGGGCTCTGCGCCGGTCTGGCCTGCGCTCATCAGGCCGGGATCATTCATCGGGACATCAAGCCCGCGAACCTGATGGTCAGTAAGACCGGGATACTGAAGATCCTCGATTTCGGGGTGGCGCGACTCTCGGAGAGCGGCGGGACCACGGCGGGGATGTCGCTTGGCACCCCGGCCTACATGTCGCCGGAGCAGATGGAGGGCGAGGCGGTTGGCATCCGCAGCGATGTCTTTTCTGTGGGTGCGGTGTTCTACGAGTTACTGTCATACCAACAGGCGTTTACCGGCGAGTCATACGCGCAGTTGCGTCACCAGATCGTGAATCGCACGCTGGAGCCGCTGGCGCGCCTGGCCGGAGTCGTCGATCCGTCACTCATCGAGATTCTCCGACACGCACTCGCACGCAATCCCCAAGATCGTTATGCGGGCGTGGACGCGATGCAGCGTGAGGTGGCACGCGCGGCGGAGTGTCTGGCTGCGGCTCCAGACCCAGACCCAGATATGGATGAGGGTGAGCTTACGCTGTTTGCGGCATCGCCCTTCGTGGATGTCTCCGGGCCAAGCCCCACCCAAAGAGCGGGCGTGGATCGGACGCAACTGCTGGAGCGACGTGCGAATCAGCTTGCTGCGCAGATGAGCCGGGCGCGCAAGATGTTGGCGAAGGCCGATTTCGCGGAAGCGCGTGCTGCGGCTGAAGCGGCGGCCGTGCTGGATCCCGACAATCCGGGGGTTCTGGACCTGCTTGAGCGGATCCACGCGAAAGCAAAGGCGCATCAGATTCGGCGAGCCGTCGATACGGCGCGCGACCGACTCGAGGTGGGTGACTTCGCGGAGGCGCAGCGTTACGCAGACGAGGCGCTGCTGCTGAGTCCCGGGAACGCGGACGCTCAGCAGATTCGCCGAGACGCCGAACAGGCGGCGCTCGAGCGGGAATCGGTTCGAGAGCGCGCACGCGATATCGCTGAAAGCACCGCGCGGGCGCAGAAAGCCTTGGCAGCAGGCGCCTTCGATCTGGCTATTCGGGCGGCGGACGAGGTTCTGGCGTTCGACCCCGCGCAAGCCGAAGCCAGCGCCATCAGGACCCAGGCGGTCGAGGCTGTGGAGGAAGCGCGACGACAGGCGTCTCTGGACAGTCGCGCAGAGCAGGAAATTGAGTCGGCGCGAATCTCCTGCGAGGCCGGCCATCACGAGAGCGCGATTCGCCGGCTTGAGCAGTTCACGCCGGAACATCCGCTTGTTCGTCAGACGTTGGCCGAACTGCGCCGGCAGGTCGAGGTCGCAGCGCGGCGACGGCAAGAGGAGGACCAGCGTCACCTTGAACACGCCAGCGGGCTTGTTGGCGCCGGGGACATGCCAGGTCCTCTGGCGAGCGCTGGCGGCGCGCTGGCGGTCGACGAACATCACGAAGCCGGGCTGGCGCTGCGCGCCGAAATTCAGCACGCGGCGGCGCTGACGGAAGCCAACCGTCGGGACGCGCAAGACGTAGATCTGGCACGTCGGCGGGCGGCGCTCGGGGGCGCCGCCGCACGTCTTCGGCGGGTGGTCGGCGAAGGCGTGGGTGCCCTCCGGGCACGGATGACGACGCGCACAGGCCAGCTGTCGGCGTTGGCGACCGTCGTGGTGCTGCTCCTTGGAGGCCTTTGGTGGATGGTCGGCTCTGGACCTGGCCCAGCACCGGACACAAGCGCGGCACAACAGGAAGCTGAGTCGTTGCTGCAGCGCGGAGCGCTCATCGAGGCCGCCGAGAGGATTCAGCAGGCACTCGCTGAGGCTCCGGGTGATGAAGGTCTCGTGACGCTGGCCGGCAGCGTGCTGGGCGAGGTTCGGGGGCTGGCCAGGGAGGCGCGGCAAGCCGCCGCGGGGACGTCGGCCGAGAGGCTCGTTCGGGCCGAGGCGTCAGAAGCTGAGGCAGAGCAACTGACCCGTACGGACGATATAGCTGGCGCGACACGGGCGTTCATGCGGACGGTGACCCTGTATCGTGAGGCGGCGATGGGAGATGCCGCGCTGGCTCAACTGCTTTCGCAGGCTGAGGAACAGTTGGGCGCGGGAGACGTGGGGCGAGCGGCCGAGTTCGCTCAGCAGGCGCTGGCGCTGGCGCCCGCCGAGCCCGCGGTCGTCGCGCTGACGAGCGCGATCTGGGAGGTCGTCGAGGAACAGAACACGCAAGCCAGACGGAGCGCCGTCGGAGCCGGTGGTTCGTCGCTGGCGACATTTGGGGAGGCGAGCGGCCTGCGGGACGAAGCGGTCCAGATGTACGAAGACGCAGACGTGAGCGGCGCGGTCAGGACACTGTCTCGTTCGGGGGATCGCTTCGGCGATGCCCGGGCCGAAGCCCGGGGTGAGCTCGCTGGTCGCATCGAGACGATCGTCTCGAGTGCGCAGGCGCTGCTTGCCGGCGGGCAGTTGATCGACGCGGCGGCGGAGACTGCCCGCGGACTGGAGATCTCTCCGCGTCATGAGCGTCTGCGCGAACTCGCGACGGAGATTCGATCGGCGGCGGCGACCCGGGCCACCGACGCGCTGGCGACCGTCCCAGCCGCCGGTCGGGGCGTGGTCGGTGACGCAGAGGCGCTACTGGTGGAGGCCGACGCGGCGGGCGATGATTTCGAGTCGGCGGTCAGGTTGTACGTCGACGCGGCGGCCGGGTTCCTCACCGGGGTGGATTCTTTCGAAGGTGGAGTGAAGCTGGCCCTGGAGGAAGGGGGCGAGCTGCTAGAGCAGGGAGCACTTGAACGAGCGGCGTCGCGTCTGATGCCGGCGTTGGAGGATGGGCTTGCCAGCGCACTGGCGCCCCAAGTGCGGGCACTTGTCGCGAACGTCAGGGAAGCCGCGGAGAAGAAAGCGGCCCAGGCCCGGCAACGTGCCAGTGAGAACGACGAACATCCGGCGTTCTCCATCGCGAAAGAACAGGCGGATGGTGCCTACCTCAGGACCGGGGCCAGCCAACTGCACGAAGCGGTGACGCTCTTCGAGACCGCGGTCACCTACTTCGACGAAGCTGCCGCGGCGGCCAATGTGCAGCCGGGGTTTCTCACCCTGCGTGCAGCGTGGGAGACGGCGTGGGACGCGAACAACCTAGCGGAGTTGGAGCGGCTCTATCCGGACAGTCTTGCGTCGGTGTCCGACTGGCGTGAGGGGAGCCCGGACTCCGCGGACTGGACCCTCGACGACTGCGAGCACCTGCGACGTCTCCCGGACGGCGCGTGGCAAACCATCTGTCGCGGCACGATTGCCGACAACCCAATCGAATACCAGGTCACCATTCGGGCCGAGGGGGACGCGTGGGTCTTCAGGGACCTCCGGGATTCTGACCCGAGGCGGTAGCCGCCACCGCGCAAGGACAGACGAAGGATCGGGCTGCGGGCCGTTAGGCCTCGCGCGGCAACCAACTTTGCATCTGACGCGCGTCTGGGATCTATTGACGTGCGGTGACGCGCGATACAGATCTCGAAGTGCGGCTGGTGGCGAAGTTCGTCCTGCGAAGGTCATCGAGATCTCGGCGCCGCTGAGGAAGCAACGTCAGACCTCCGCTCGGTGTCGTGTTCACCGACTTCCTACGAGGACTTCGAGCTCGCGATGAGCGATTGTCTGAGCGGTGGCGGACAATCGCCTGCCAGCCACAGATACTGGACATCCGCGCGAGCCTTGCGAAAGGCGTTGTTCATGAAGAGGATGGTGTACTGGGTCTGCGAAATCGATCCAGTGAATCCGCTCGCGCGATCGACTCGGCCGTCGGCGGCGATGCTGTTCCCTCTTGCCTTTCCTTGTTGTTGAAAATGAAGAATCCACTTGAACGTGGCCGGCCCGGCGAGGCCGTCCACCTGGATCGGTGGTCCCGAAATCGGAACCAGCGGTGGGGTAAAAGCACCGGGCCTGGCGAAGGCCGTCCGCACGAAAAACTGGACCAGCAACACATCTTCTCGTCGATTGGGGCAGCCGGGACCGACCGCGGAATGCACGTTATAAAAAAATGGGACCTCGGGCCGTGTCAACGTTTTTGAGACAACTTAGTACAGCAGTTTACGGTAGCGACTCCACGGTGTGCACGAGCGCGGGCGATTGATCTTCGAGAACGACGTGTGCCCCGGTTGTTCCCCCATGCGGCGGGTCGTCCGGGGTCACGATCGTCGTTGCTAGCGCATCCTGGTCGGTCGATTTAGCCGGCGGATTGATCCATACGGCGGTCGGCAAGCGTTCGCGGCGCGGCGGGCCCTGCACGAAGCGCTCGGGATGCGCCGCGTAGGCGGCCACGCGCGTCTGGTGACGGCGTGCGAGGGTCGCGGCCGCGCGCCCGTAGTGGACGTCGGCCGGCGTGAGATAGCGCAGCCCGCTGTGATGGTGCGCAGCGTTGTACCACCTGAACAGATCGTGGCTCACGTGGCGCGCGTGCTCGATCGAGCCGAACCGGTCCGGAAAGTCTGGCCGGTATTTGAACGTGCGGAATTGCGCTTCAGAAAACGGATTGTCGTTACTCACGCGGGGCCGCGAGTGACTGGCGTCGACATGGAGGTCCGCGAAGAGGGCGGCGACCAGGTGGCTGCGCATGGGCGCCCCCCGGTCGGCGTGGATCGTGAGCTGGTGCGGGCCGATCCCTTGCTTGGCGCACGTCGCGTCGATCAGGCGCCGTGCCAGGCGGGCGTTCTCGTGGGCGGCGACCATCCAGCCCACGACGTAGCGGCTGAACAAATCGAGGATCACGTACAGCGAGTAATAGAGGTAGGGGATCGGTCCCTTCAGCTTCGTGATGTCCCACGACCAGATCTGATTCGGGGCCGTCGCCACGAGTTCCGGTTTAGCGTACGCCGGGTGCCGCGCCTGGGCGCGCCGCTCCCGGACTTCCTGCGCGGCGTCGAGAATGCGATACATCGTGCGCGTCGAGCAGAGATAGGTCTGCTCCTCGAGCAGGGTGGCGTGGACTTCGGCGGGCGATTGATCCACGAACCGCTCGCTGTGCAACACGTCGAGCACGGCTTGGCGTTCGGCCGGCCCGAGCGCGCGCGGCGAGGCCGCGCGGGCGGTCGGCGTCGACGACCGGGCGGGCCGTCGACGCCGATAGAGCGTCGCGCGCGCGAGGCCGACGCTGTGACACAGCGCGGCGGTCTCGCCGGTCGTAGTCACGGCGTCGATGGCGACCATCAGTCGGTCTCGTCGCTGTCGAGGGGTGTCAGGGGGAT
>CALBET010000022.1 GCA_937888665.1 uncultured Acidobacteriota bacterium | reverse complement strand
ACTCCGCTCATGGTCTTGAGTCGAGAACATACACATTTCATGGTCCGTATTTACCCAGCCTTGTGCCCAGCGCCTACGGACAAGAAGCGTCTACACTTTATGATTAGACGCCAGCGCGCGCAAAGTGGTCTTCCGTAAATATCAGCACTCGCCGACCCTGTATTCTTGGGCATCGCAGGCCTCGACTCCACGACTCACGTTATCATTCCCGTAGGGTCGCTCGCTGCCACGTCCCTCATCCGACACCCCCTGAAAAAGAGGCTCGCGTAAGGGAAAAGTGGTACTCTAGTGCGTTCACGCGTCGCCGCCATATCATGATCGACGAAACGTTTCTGACCACAGACGAGGTTCTTGAGTATCTGCAGGTCAATCTGCGGACGGTCTATCGACTGATCAAGGCCGGCAAGATCCCGGCGGTCCGGGTGGGGCGGCAGTGGCGCTTCCGAAAGACCGACATCGACTCCTGGCTCGAACGGGAGCGGTCCCAGACCATTCCGGGGCCGGCGCCGTCCTCGACCCATCCCCGTTCGAGCAGCCGGCCGCGGGTGCTGGTGGTGGACGACGAGGCGAGCATTCGGGACCTGCTGGCGAAGACACTCGCCCTGGCCGAGTACGCCGTCGATCTGGCGCCGAACGGTCAGGTGGCGCTGGAGCGACTGCGGCTTGGCCACTATGACCTTCTCATTACTGATCTTCAGATGCCGGGGATGGATGGTCTGACCGTCATTCAAGAGGCCCGACGGCTGAACGCCAGTCTGTCGGTCATCATCATCACCGGCTTCTCGACGGAAGCGAGTGCCATCGAGGCCGCCAATCTTGGCGTGTCTGGGTATCTCACCAAACCGTTCAAGGTGCCGAAGGTGCTGGCGGTCGCAGCCCGAGCGCTCGGCGAATAGTGACACCCGCTTCCAGCGCCCATCCGATCGGGCCCCCACGAACCACGACCACAACACGGTAGTTCCACCCGGGCATGCTCCAACTCTCGTCGCTCACCAAGGGCTTCGGCGACCGCCTGCTCTTCGAGAACGTCAACTGGCAGATTGCCGCGGGCGACCGGGTAGGACTGTGCGGTCCGAACGGGGCCGGCAAGACGACGCTCCTGCGCATGGTGGCGGGTCTCGACGAAGCCGACAGCGGCGGCGTCATCAAGCAGAGCGCGACCACGATCGGCTATCTCCCTCAGGACGGCCTCAGTCACTCCGGCCGGACGCTCCTCGATGAGGTCAGTTCCGCCTTCCAGCCACTGCTCAAGGTGAAGCAGGCCATGCACGAGATTGAAGAGCAGCTCGCCGACGACAAGCGGACGCCCGACGAGCAGGCGGCCATGCTCGAGCGGTACAGCGACCTGCAGCACCGCTTTCGTGATGAGGACGGCTACACGATCGAGCTCCGGGTCGCGGGCGTGCTGGACGGCCTCGGTTTCACACCTGAGCAATTCGCACAGCCGACCGACACCTTCTCCGGCGGCTGGCAAATGCGAATCGCGCTGGCGACGCTGATTCTGCGGCAGCCGCACGTGCTGCTCCTGGACGAGCCGACCAATCATCTGGACCTCGAAGCCCGCAACTGGCTCGAGGACTTTCTGGCCGACTATCCCCACGCCCTCATCCTGGTGTCACACGACCGGTATTTCATGGACCGCGTCGTGACCCGCATCGCCGAGGTGGGGCTGCGGACGTTGACACCCTACAACGGCACCTACTCGGAGTATCTGGTCGCGCGGGACGCTCGGATCACGGCCCTGCTGGAACAGAAGCGGCGGCAGGATGAGGAAATCACCAGGGTGCGCCTGTTCATCGACCGCTTCCGCTACCAAGCGACGAAAGCGGCCCAGGTGCAAAGCCGCATCAAGATGCTCGACAAGATCGTCCCGATCGAGGTGCCGGTTGCGCGCAAACGGGTGCATTTTTCGTTTCCCGACTGCCGGCGCAGCGGGCGCATCGCGCTGGAGCTACAGGGCATTCGGAAGGCCTACGGGACAGCGGTGGTGCTGGACGGGGTGGACGCACACATTGAACGCGGCGACCGGATCGCCATCGTCGGCCCGAACGGCGCCGGCAAGTCCACCTTGATGCGCATGCTGTCGGGCACCGAGGCGCCGGACGCGGGCGCCCGGATTGAAGGACACAATCTCGTCGCGCAATACTTCGCCCAGGACGAGGCGACGCGCCTGGACCCCAAGCTCACGGTCTACGACACGCTCGGCTCCAGTTCATCGACCGAGATGCTGCCGTCGATCCGGAACATCCTGGGCGGCTTTCTGTTCTCAGGCGACGACATCTACAAGCCGGTCGGGGTTCTGTCTGGGGGTGAACGCACCAGACTTGCGGTGGCGCGTATGCTGCTCCAGCCCTCCAACACGTTGATGCTGGACGAGCCCACAAACCACCTCGACATCGATTCGACCAACGTCCTCCTGGACGCCCTCAAAGCCTTCCGGGGCACGCTCATATTCGTGTCGCATGACCGATATTTCGTCGAACAGCTGGCGACGTCGATTATTGAGGTGGGTCGTGGCGAGGCGAGTCTCTATCCGGGGACCTACGAGGAGTTCCGCTGGAGCAAAACCCAGCGCGCCGCCACCTCGAAGGAGGCGCCGCGTACAGGCCCCACCGCGGCGAACGCCCCGAAACCGCCTCCCGGGGACACCCCGGCCGTACCGGCGTCTGACGGCAAGTCCGACCGGAATGAGCGGAAGCGGCGGAACCAGGATGACCGCCGTCGCCAGCGGGCGGAATCGGCAAAACTCAAGCGGATCGACGACCTCGAACGGCGTATCGCCGACCGCGAGCGAGAGATTCGAGAGGTCGAGGGTCTGATGGCCGCGCCCGGCTTCTACGACGACCGGCAAGCGGCGCACCCTGTGATCGCGCGCTATGAGAAGCTCATGTGGGACGTCGGCGACCTCATGGGTCAGTGGGAAGCAATGCAGCAGGTCGACGGAGACCACGGACCACGATCCTGATTTCCATGCAAGTATCTTCGTTTGCAGCATTTACATGACCGTCACGGAACAGTGCGGGTCCGGCCCGCACGGCAATCCACTTGACGGGGCGAGATACAGATCTGAAGGCACGGGGCTTGTCCGCCCACGAGCGGATGTTCACGCGATGCTCGCTCCAGTCGATTGAGCCCTACAGGGCCGTCCGATTACACTATTGTCTTGTCGAACGGCTGAGGGGGTGCCCCTGCTCCGACCAGGTGGAGAGGCCGGCTCCCCCCGCCGGACGCGCGGGGCGCTCACCCGAGCGAACTGAAGGCTCGTCCAGACGTGCACAACCCGATGGTTGACCGAGAAGCGTTCTACCGCAACGTCGTCCACAGCCTGCGAAACGGCGTCATCGCCATCTGGCGCGACGGCTCCATCGCGGTCGTGAACGACGCCGCGTACCGCATCCTGGGGGTGGCCGCGTCCGCGAGCCACCTCGGTCGGCCGTTTCACGAGGTGCTGGGCCGTGACCACGACCTCACGGACGTGCTCTCGCTGGCCTTCACGGACACCGCGCTCCCAAACCGAGCGGAGCTTCGGCTTCGGTCGTCGGGCAAGGCGGTTGGCTACACGCTCTGCCGCATCGCCGACCGCGACGGCACCGTGTCGGGAGCGGCGCTGCTGTTCAAGGATCTGACGCGCGTTGAACAGCTCGAGGAACGCGAACGACTTCGAGACCGACTGGCTGCACTTGGCGAAATGGCGGCCGCGATCGCGCACGAGGTCAAGAACCCGCTCGCCGGCATCCAGGTCATGGCTGGCGTGCTCAAGCGGCAGTTACCCGAGTCACCGGACACCCACGACCTGCTGACCGACATCATCAACGAAGCAAAGACGGCGAACCAGATCGTCGTCCACGTGCTCGAGTTCGTGCGGCCGATGAGCTTGCAGGTCGAGGCGGTGTCGATCGCCACGGTGATCGACACCGCGATGGCGACGGTGCGTAGTCTGCCGAGTGCGAGGCGAACCACGATCGCTGTGGACCGAGACGCCTCTCTTCCGCGGTTGGAGGCGGACCCGCTACAACTGCGACAGCTGTTCACCAACTTGTTGACGAACGCGGTCGAAGCGATCTCCGACGGTGGACACATTTGGGTCACGTCCGGCTACGCGGCGGCCGACGAGTCCACTGAACCAGGCGAACAACCTGACTACGCCGGCTATGTCACCGTGGAAGTCACCGACGACGGCCCAGGCATCCCTGCCGAGGTGACCGAGCAGATCTTCAGCCCGTTCTTTACCACCAAGCCCCGGGGGTCCGGTTTGGGACTCGCTATCGTTCGGAAGATCGTCAACGCCCACGACGGCCGCATTGACGTCGGGCCGCGGACCGGCGGCGGCACGCGGTTCCGGGTTCGGCTCCCGGTGCCACACTCCACGAACGCGTCCGGCAGGTCGCCGACGGCCCCTCGAACCGCAGGGAGAACGCATGTCTAGGGAACGGATCCTCGTCGCCGACGACCACGACTCATTACGCCGCGGCATCGTACGTGCCTTGAGCGAGACCGGACACGACGTGGAAGAGGCGGACAGCGGGAACGCCGCCATCGAACACCTGCACAAGGGGCAGTTCGACGTGGTGGTCTGCGACCTCAAGATGGGTGGCAGCGACGGCATGGAAGTACTTCGCACCGCGAAGGCGCTCCAGCCAACTACAGCGGTCATCCTGATGACGGCGTTCGGGTCTGTGCAGACGGCTGTCGAAGCGATGCGGATCGGCGCGTTCGACTACGTGCAGAAGCCGTTCGAAATCGAGGAGATGGAACTCAAGATCGACAAAGCCCTCGAGGTGCGGCGGCTGAGGCATGAGATCGACTACCTGCGTCACACCCAACCAGACATCTACGAGTTCGACCGGATCGTGGGCGCAAGCGGGGCGCTTCAGCGTGTGCTCGGCCTCGTACGAAAGGTCGCCAAGACCAACACAACCGTCTTGATCCGGGGAGAGACCGGAACCGGCAAGGAGCTGATCGCCGCGGCCCTGCATCACAACTCACTACGCGCAAACCGTAATTTCGTTCGGGTCAACTGCGCCGCGCTGCAAGAAAACCTCCTCGAGTCCGAGCTGTTCGGCCACGAGAAGGGCGCGTTCACGAGCGCCGACCGACAACGTATCGGACGATTCGAGCAAGCTGACGCGGGCAGTCTGTTCCTCGACGAAGTCGGGGACATGAGCGCGAACACTCAGGCCAAAATCCTGCGGGTGCTCCAGGAGCAGGAGTTCGAGCGTCTCGGGGGCACCCGCACCATACGCGTCGATGTCCGACTGATCACCGCCACGAACCGGAACCTGTCGGCAATGGTCGCGACCGGTGAGTTTCGCGAAGACCTCTACTACCGGCTCAACGTGATGTCGGTGGAGATGCCACCGCTGCGTGACCGCAAGGAAGACATCGGCGACCTGGCCAAGACGTTTATCCGACGGTTCTCGGGCGAGCTCCGCAAGAAGATGGTCGGGCTCGAGCCGGCGGCGGAGAAACTGCTGCAGCGCTACAACTGGCCTGGCAACATACGCGAGCTGGAGAATGCCATCGAGCGCGCGGTGCTGCTCGCCGAGGGCAACGTCATCACCACCGGAGACCTGCGGCTCGGTGAGTTGTCGCCCACCATCGACGGGTCGGGCGTAGCCGCGGTCGTCAAGATCCCACCGACCGGCATTGCGCTTGAGGAAGTCGAGCGCCAGGCGGTGGTGGAAGCCCTGACAATGTCCAACTGGGTCCAGAAAGACGCGGCCGAGCTGTTGTCGATCACGCCCCGGGTGATGAACTACAAGATCAAGACGCTGGGCATCGAATTGCGTCGCCCCATGGCGCCGCGCGTGACTACGTAGACGGGGCTGTGCCCCGACCCCCCCCGCGGCCGGTGTTCGGCGCACGCTGAACGGTTTCCTGGCGAGGCGTTCGGCTGGCAAGGCGCAAGGAGGGAGCATGCAAGCGGCATGTGACCGACGCAGCAACGCCGCCAGACGGACGCCTCGCCAGGAAACCGCTACGCCCTAGGGTGACTCTTCTTGTAGAGCGACATCAGCTGCGCGGCGCTGACATGGGTGTACCGCTGGGTCGTGCTCAGTCGGGCGTGCCCGAGGAGCTCCTGAATGGCCCGGAGGTCGGCTCCACGCTCGAGCAGGTGGGTGGCGAAGGAGTGCCGTAGCGCGTGCGGACTGATACCCAGCCGCGCGCTCGTGGCCGAGACGTATCGGCGCACCAGACGGTCGACGCTTCTGGTCGACAGACGACCACCCTTGTAGTTCACGAACAGCGGATCGGAAACCGCCCGCCGCCCGCGACGAGGGAGCTCCGCCGGCGCGGGAGCCTGTCGCAGGAGCAGCTCACGGTCGCCCAGGCAGGCCCTGAGAGCAGCGGCCGCGTTGCGATGGAAGGGCAAGATGCGCTCCTTGCCGCCTTTCCCCAGGACGCGAACCAACCGGCTACTCAAATTGACGTCCTCCAGATCCAACCCGACCAGTTCGCTCAGGCGGAGTCCGGAGGCGTAGAAGAGCTCGAGAATCGCGCGGTCGCGCCGTCCCAGCGGCGTCGTGACGTCGGGACCGGCGAGCAAGGCCTCCACCTCCGATATTTCGAGCCGGGCCGGCACCTTCCGCTCCTGCTTTGGTGTCGCGACCATCGCCCCCGGCTCGCGGTCAATATGCTGCTCTCGGCGAAGATAGCGGCCGAACGAGCGGATGGCCGCCAACCGCCGGGCAGAGGACGCCCGAGCGTTCCCGCGATCGTAGAGCTCGGCCATGAACCCTCGGATGGCATAGTGGTCGACCTCACGGGGCGTGATCTGGTCCTCTGGACGCCCGAGATGGCGCTCCAGAAAGCTGACAAACTGCCGCAAATCGCTCTCGTAGGCGCACACCGTGCGCGGCGAGGCGTTACGGTTCAGCTGCAGATACTCAAGAAAGCAACGCAGGTGCGTTCGCATGGGCGTCATTCGTCGGCGGCAGTGTCGCCCGCCACTCGTCGATGCGGGACAGGGCGCGCTCCGCCACGGCTCGGCGCCGGTCGGCCCGACGACGCGGCGCCCCCTCCATCACCGGAATCAGCCCGAACGCAATGTTCGACGGCTGGTAATTACTCGGGCTGGCGTGGGAAACATAGTGCCCCAGGGCCCCGATGGCCGTCTCGCGCGGCGGGGCCTGCGGAACATCACCCCGTGCGAGCGCCGCCGCATTGAGTCCGGCGATCAACCCGCTCGCCGCCGATTCAACGTACCCTTCCACACCGGAAATCTGGCCGGCAAACAACACGGACGGGTCCTGTCTGCACTGCCAGGTCGGGTGCAGCGCCGTGGGGCCATTGATGTAGGTGTTCCGGTGAATCATGCCAAACCGGACGAACTCCGCCTGTTCAAGGCCTGGGATCAGGCGCAAGACCCGTGCCTGCTCGCCCCACTTGAGCTGGGTCTGAAACCCCACCAGGCTGAAGTGGTCGCCGGCCAACGTGTCTTGCCGCAATTGCACGACCGCGTAGGGGCGACGCCCGGTGCGGGGATCGACGAGCCCGACCGGCTTCATCGGTCCGAAGCGCAGCGTATCTTCGCCGCGGCGAGCCATCACCTCGATCGGCAGACATCCCTCGAAGAAGCGCTCGCGATCAATGTCGTGCACGGTCGCAAGTTCCGCCCCCGTCAACGCCTGGTAGAAGCGCCGATACTCGTCGGCCGTCATCGGACAATTCAGGTAGTCGCCGTCGCCCTGGGCCCCGACGGCGCACCTGACTCCAGGGTGTTCGTCGTCGTCTGCTTCGGCCGTCGGGGTGTCGCGTCCCCAGCGAGACGCGCGGAACACGATGGCCGAATCGATGCTCTCGGCCAGCACGATTGGACTGATCGCGTCGTAGAAGTAGAGATGCTCATGACCGACCAGCGCGGCCACGGCGGCGGACAGGCTGGGCGAGGTCAACGGTCCCGTCGCGACGATGACTGGTTCGCGTACATTGCCAGCTCGCGACAGATCCGGGACTTCCGTCCGCTCGACGGTGACCAGCGGCGCATCGTTGAGCGTCGCCGTTATCGCCTGCGAAAACCGCACCCGGTCAACCGCCAGCGCACCGCCCGCCGGCACCCGGGTTGCGTCAGCCGTCCGTATCACGAGCGAGTCCAACCGGCGCATCTCGGCCTTGAGCAGACCGACGGCGTTCTCGATCTGGTCTGCGCGAAAGGAATTGCTACACACCAGCTCGGCGAGCTGGTCGGTTTGATGAACCGGCGTCGGCCGGTCGGGACGCATCTCGTAGAGGGTGACGGGCACGCCGCGCGAGGCCGCCTGCCAGGCCGCCTCGCTGCCGGCGAGGCCTCCACCGATGATGTGAATCATTTATTGGTGGGGCGCTGCCCCACACCCCGGCTCGTTGCTCGCGGGGGCCCCGGTGCCCCGCGTCGCTGCCTCGCGGGCGCGCAGGTGCGCGCCGTTGCCGTTCTGGGGTGGCCCCCCACGCAAGGCTCGGTACACGTCGCGGCGGCCCGCGGCCCGCGCGGCAACTTCAGGCCGAGGCGGCTTCCTCGGTCCGCGAGTAGTCGCAGGCCTCGTTCTCGCACAGCACCTGATGCCCCCACCGCTTGGTGATTTTTTCGACGAGATAGGGTGCATGACAGACCGGACAGGCCTCGGCGAGTGGACGGTTCCACAGTGTGAAGTCGCACTTGGGATAGTTGTCGCACCCGTAAAACGCCCGCCCACGTTTCGATTTGCGCTCGACGACATCGCCGCCGTCTTTCGGGCACACCACCCCGGTGGACTTCAGCTTCACGTACTTGCACGTCGGATAATTACTGCAGGCCGTGAACTCGCCAAACCGGCCCTGCTTGACCACCAGATTCGACGCGCACTTGGGGCACTTCTCGTCGAGCATCTGATCAGGCTTGGCCGCGGTCAGCCCACCTTTCGTCTCGATCAACTTGCGCGTCGTTTTGCATTCCGGATAGGCGGAGCAGGCGAGGAACTGCCCGAAACGGCCACGCTTCACCAGCATCGGCTTCCCACAAGTCTCGCAAGCATCAGGCTCCACGTCCGCGGCCGGCTGGTCGGCCTGCTCGACCTCGCGGGTATTGGAACACTCCGGATACGCACTACACGCAAGGAAAACTCCGAACTTCCCGACTTTGATCACCATCGGAGAGCCGCACTTGTCGCACACCTCCTCGCTGGGAAGCCCCTGTACTTTGATGTTCGGCATTGTCTCGGCGGCCTGGCCGAGATCGGCGCTGAACTTCTCGTAGAAGGCACCGAGCATGGTGCGATAGTCCGCCTCGCCACCCTCAATCTTGTCGAGCTGCTCCTCGAGTCCCCGCGTGTAGTCGACGGCGAGGATGTCCTGAAAGCTCTTGGCCAGGAGATCAATCACCAGCCGACCGAGGCGGGTCGGCCGGAACCGCGCGTCGACCTTCTCGGCGTATTCGCGCGTCTGCAGCACGCCGATGATCGAGGCGTAGGTGCTCGGCCGACCGATGCCGTTCTCCTCTAGCTCTTTGACCAGTGTCGCCTCGCTGAAGCGGGGCGGCGGCTGCGTGAACTTCTGCTGCGGGTCAAGCGCGCGTAGCTCGAGTCGGTCTCCTTCGGACAGCGGCGGCAGGAGGTCCGTCGTCGCACCGTCATCCCCCTCACCAGCCGCGTCGGCGGGCGCAGCCGGCCCCCCCGTCGCCTCTTCCTCAACCGGAGTGTCCGCTTGATAGAGCGTCAACCAACCCGCAAACCGCTGGATGGAGCCCTTCGTGCGAAGCAGGTAGTCTCCGGCCTCGACCTCCACTGTCGTATCGTCGAACAACGCGGGCGCCATCTGCGAGGCCACGAACCGGTTCCAGATGAGTCGATACAGCGAATACTGATCGCGCGTCAGGTGGGGCCGCACGGTCTCAGGGTCATACTGCATCCCGGTTGGCCGGATGGCTTCGTGAGCGTCCTGGGTGTCCGCCTTCTTCCTGAAATATCGCGCCTTCTCTGGCACGAACGCCTCGCCGTGCCGCTCGGCGATATGTGCCCGGACGTCGGTGATCGCCTGATCGGCCACCCGTGTGGAATCGGTCCGCATGTAGGTGATCAAGCCAACGGCCCCCTCGTCAGGCAGGTCGATGCCTTCGTAGAGCTGCTGCGCGATCATCATCGTCTTCTTGACCGGGAACCGCGCGGCTTGCTGGAGCTTGCTGGTGATGAAGGGCGGAGGCGCCTGCTTCTGCCGCTCTTTCTTGGCCACACCGCGGACCACGAAACTGGCTCCCTCCAGGTCGGAGACGACCTGTGTGGCCTCGGCCTCGCTGGTCACCTTCAGCGCCTGCTTGCCGCGCTTGACGACCTTGGCATCGAACTCCGGCGGCGCCTCGCCGGCCAGCCTGGCGAACAGGTGCCAGTACTCCTCGGAGATGAACTTGTCGATGTCGTTCTCGCGGTCGCAGACAAGTTTGAGGGCGACTGACTGCACCCGGCCGGCGCTCAACCCACGCCTGACCTTGTCCCAGAGCAGCGGGCTGAGCTTGTATCCGACCAGACGGTCGAGTACCCGCCTCGCCTGCTGTGCGTCGACCATCTTGAGATCGATCGTCCGCTCTTCCTTGAGCGCGTTCAGGACCGCGGTCTTCGTGATCTCATTGAAGAACAGTCGCCCGACCTTCCGCCCCTTCCCCAACTCGTTGGCCAGATGCCAGCCGATGGCCTCCCCCTCCCGATCAGGGTCAGTCGCGACGTAGATTGTGTCGACCCCCTTGGCGGCGTCTCGTAGCTCCTTGATGACTTTCTTCCGCGCCGGAATCGCTTCGTAGTCCGGGACAAACCCTTCTTCAATATCGACACCGAGCTTGCTTTTGGGCAGATCTCGGATGTGACCCATCGAGGCGACAACTTTGAAGTCTCGCCCGAGGTACTTGTTGATGGTCTTCGCCTTGGCCGGCGATTCCACGACAACCAGTGCCTTTGGCATATGCCTATCCTCTACTTGAGGCAACCGTGTGTGTACGGATGACGAGCGCCAGCCTCACCGGCGTTCGAGATCTACCCTACCACCCTTCCCAACGCCAACGTGCCCAGCGCGGCGCGGGGCTCGTCCAGGACCGTCTCGCCGATCCGGTCGTGGATGAGCGCCCCGTCACCGTGCCCGCGGTCACTCTCGCGCTCCCGGCGGGGCGCGCCGATTGGTGGTGCGACGAAAGCGGCCGCCGGCACCGCGAGCCAGTCGCCCGTCGAGCTCGAGTTCAAGCAGACGGGGTAACAGTCGAGGCCCGTCGAGCCCCGAGAGCGCGATCAATTCGTCGAAATCGTAGCTGTCGCCCCGGGCCAGGTGCCGTAGCACCGGATCCTCCGATGGACGCGCGGTGGGTGCATCGGCGGGCGCCGGCCCGATCTCTTCCAAGATATCGTCCACATGCTCCACGAGCTTTGCCCCATCCTTGATGAGGGCGTGCGCGCCGCGGTTCCGCCCGGACAACACGTTGCCGGGAACGGCCATCACCTCACGGCCTTGCTCCAACGCCAGCCGCGCCGTGATCAGCGAGCCGCTCCGTTCGGCGGCCTCGACCACCACCACCGCCCGCGATAGTCCGCTAATTAGACGATTCCGCAACGGAAAGTGGGACGGCCGGGGCATCGTGCCCGGCGGCAACTCACTGACCAAGGCGCCGCGCCGGACGACATCGGTCGCCAGCGAGGTGTGCTCGGGAGGGTACACGATGTCCACACTTGAGCCCAGTACGGCGACGGTACGCCCATCCACGGCGAGCGCCCCCCGATGGGCTGAGGCGTCGACGCCGCGGGCCAGACCGCTCACCACTGTGACGCCGCGGGACGCGAGTGCGGATCCCAGCTCTTGTCCTACTTCGCGGGCATACGCGGAGCCGGCGCGCGAGCCGACGATGGCGACCGACGGCGTCTGAAGCGCCTCCGCGCACCCCCGAAGCCACAGGACGGGCGGCGGGTCTGGAATGGCGGCCAGCATCGTGGGGTAGCGGCTGTCCGACCAGGGCAACACGGTCATCCCCGCCGAACGTGCCGCCTGCAGCGCGTGGTGCGCGGCGGCTCGCGCGCCTGCCACGCGGTCCGGAGCCGCCAACCTGGCGTCGATCGTCGCCATCGCGGTACGAAGCGAGCCGCCTGGTTCCTGCCCGATACGAGCCGCCCCGGCCGGGTCGCTCAGCCATCGAGCTATCGCCGCTCGGCCACCGCCACGCCACCACATCATCGCCACCGCCACCCAGTCGTCCGTCGTCATCCCCGCTCCTTCATTGCCCGGTCGACGCGGATCTCCAGATGGAAACCGGCCACCGACGCAGGCCTGCACACGCGGAGCGGATGATCGAGAATGGACAGGAGCACACCGCACCGCAAGGCAGGTGCGACGCTGGACGCACGGGCGAGCACCGGGAGCGGTCGCCCCCGACGATGGCACCCGACCGCGGCCAACCCGCACCCGGTGTGCCCGACCTCCCATGAGTATACATTCGGCGCGGGCCGGGACTCCGGCGGCGGGACCGTTGAAGGGTCGGCTGGCGTCCTACCCTCAGTCAGGTCCTGGGGAGGCAAGCGCCACACTGGCAGGCCGCTTGCATCTCCCACGGACGTCTGGCTATAGTGCCGGGAGACGTATGAAACGGTACACACTGGTCACCCTGGCGTTGATGCTGCTCTTCGGACGCGCACACCCGCTCGCGGACGCGGCGTCAGATGCGCGGGCGCAGGTGGACTTCGGCAACAAGGTCGCCAGACGGGGTCTCTGGAAGGAGGCCCTCTACCGCTTTCAGCGGGCGGTCGAGTACGACCCGACATACGCCGCGGCCTGGAACAACCTCGGCATCGGTTACGAGCACGAGGGCCGGATGGACGATGCGCGCGAAGCATACGAGACCGCGCTCGACCTCGATCCGGACAATCTCACGATCGAAACGAACTACGACCTGTTCCTGGAAGTGAGCGACCGTGTCACGGAAGATCCTCAGTAGCCTCGCCTGTGTCGCCTTGGTCGCCGGTTGCAGCACCGGCACCTACGAGATTCCCATTGAGACCGCGCTGACGCCCAAACTGGACATCTCGAAGTTCCAGCGCGTGCTGATTGCGGGGTTTGTTTCGGGAGGCTCCGAAGACGTGGATGCCAACCTGGAGACCGCGCGGCTGCTGCGGAGTCAGCTTCGTCGAAGCTCACGGCTCGAGGTGATTGACTCCGACGTCATGCCGCTGCTCCAGATTGCCGACGACCAGCTCCGCGCGTCAGCCCGTAACGCAGCACCGGCCGTACCCGATGGTTTCGCACCGGCCCCTGGCGCTCCAGAGGCTTCGGCCCAAGACGCCGAGGGCGACCGGCTGGGCGAAGACAATCAGATGACGGAGGAGGAGCTCGAGGCCTACGAGACGATTTTCGCGAACGTCGGTTACTGGCGTGATCTGGGCGAGGAGTATCAGAATCCGCTCATCCTGACCGGTACCGTCTACTTCTCGCCCCACCAGCAGTCCGGCATGGTGACACGCGAGCGAGAGGTGTACGACTCGTTCGGGCGGCGGCGGACGACGCCGGAACGCACGTACCGAGATCGCCGGGGGTTCGTGCTGAGCCCCAAGTTCATCTTCATTGATGGCGAAACCGGAGCCACGATCTACAGCGAACGCCATCGCGAAGAAATCCTCTACGACGCCAGTCAGAACACACCGGCGCTGTCGTCCTACTTCGAAC
>CALBET010000021.1 GCA_937888665.1 uncultured Acidobacteriota bacterium | reverse complement strand
TCGCGGCGTACCTGCTGGACCAGCGTGCCGACCCGAACGCGATCGGCGCCGGGTACACCGCGCTGCACGCCGCGACGCTTCGCGGTGACGAGCGACTTGTGGAAGCGCTGTTGAAACACGGCGCTGACCCGAATACGCGTCTCGAGTCCGGCACACCCCTGCGACGCACGAGTCAGGACTGGGCGTTCAACCCGGCGCTCGTAAGCGCGACGCCCTATTGGCTGGCGGCCTATTTCCGAGAGCCCAACATCATGCGTGACCTGGTGGCGGCGGGCGCCGATCCTCGGATGACGACCCTCGAGTTGTGGCGCCCCGTGTTCGAGCGCGCCGGCGGCGTCGGGCCGCCGTACGACGCCGGCGGGTTCGTGCCCCCGCTCGTGGCGGCGCTCCGTGGACCGGTCAACAAAGGACGTTTCTTCAATACCGAGTCGATCGATCCGGATAGCGACGAGCGAAAGGCCTTGGACACGGCCCGGGTCGCGCTCGAGCTCGGCGCCGAGGTCAATCAGGCCGACGCGCGCGGCGACACCGCCCTCCACACCGCTGCCCAGCGTAATTTCACGACGCTGGTGCGACTGCTCGCCGACGCCGGTGCCGATCTGAACCTGGGGAACGCCAGCGGCCGCACCCCGCTCCAACTCGCCATCTCTGCGGCGGCCGGCCGCGAGAGCAGTCCCGTGCTGGCGGACAGGGCTCCGTCCGGCAATAGCGCGGAGGTACTGCGCGAGCTGGGCGCGGTCGAACCCGAGAAGACGGAAGACGAGTCGACCGCGACGCGTTGACCCGAGCGAGGCGCGTCCACTGGCCCCGTGGCTACGGCTCGGGATCCGCAGACCGGGCCGTCTCGATGCCAGTCGTCTCCGTCCTTCGACTGTTAGAGAGATGGCGCCAGTTATTTGGGCTTTCGCGTGGCGACCGCCTACCACTCTGAATCTTGTCGATAAATTGAAAGATTGAAATCCTCCCACACGTTCCTAATGACCTCGACCTCGCCGCTGTCGAGCTCCTCCTTCCAGCGATCTGCCATGGAACCTGTGTTTCTCGCAACGTGGTGCGTAGGAAGAACCTCGTTCATCGATGGAACGGTATCTGTGAGACAAAGCATCTCGTGCCTGGTCCTGGTCTGCGGGGTGTATGGGATGCGTAACTCGTTCATGATGTCACGAAACTTCGAGAGTGGATCAGCACAAAGGTCTTCATAAAAGTAGTATTTTACGTTGCGCTCTCGAGTGCACCACTGGTACTGAAAGCATTGAAGACAGGCCACAAAAACCGCGACA
>CALBET010000020.1 GCA_937888665.1 uncultured Acidobacteriota bacterium | reverse complement strand
TATGACCCAGGCGCGCACCGGGGTCCTCGGCGGGCGGTTCGACCCGATTCACCGTGGGCACCTCGAGACGGCGACCGCGGCTCGGCTGGCGCTGGGACTCGATCGGGTGCTCTTACTGCCCTCCGGCGTGTCTTCCCACCGGGCGGCGGCCGCAGGCGCGACCAACGCCGACCGACTGGCCATGGTCACGCTCGCGGCGCAGGGCGCCGCCCATCTCGTCCCCTGCGATCTGGAGATCGGAATCGATGGCCCGTCGTACACGGCCCTCACGCTGGCTCGTCTCCGTGACCGAGGCTACGACCGTACGCAGTTGTTCTTCATCGTCGGCGCCGACGCGTTCGAGGAAATCGCCACCTGGTATGACTATCCCGCTGTGCTCGAGGGCGCCCACTTCGTCGTGGTATCGCGGCCGGGGCATACGGTCGCCGACCTTACCGACCATCTTCCCGCCCTGCGCGACCAGATGCGAACCATCACCGGGGACCGCGAGAACCCGCCCCCAGACCTCGACACCGCACCGAGTATCTGGTTGCTCGACGCGGTGACCCCCGACGTGTCATCCACCGACGTCCGAAGGTGTCTGGCACGCCGGCAGCCTGTCACCGGCCTGGTTCCGGCGGCCGTGGCCACCTACATCGCGGACCATCGGCTGTATGACGCCGGGCCCGGCAATGAGCTTGCATGACTGACACACAGACCGCGCCTCGAGAGCCATCGACGCCGCTCGCAGAACCGATCGATCAGGTGGTGGACGCCGCCCGCGACAAGAAGGCCGGGAACCTGCTCGTGCTCGACCTTCGGAGGGCGAACGCGTTCACGGACTATTTCGTGATTTGCTCCGGTCGGAGCACTCGGCAGGTGCAAGCCATCGCGGAAAGCATCGAGGCGCGCCTCAAGAAAATCGGCCGACGGCCGGCTCACATCGAGGGCGCCGGGACGGACTGGGTGCTCATCGACTGCTTCGACTGCATCATCCATGTCTTTACGCCGAAAGCCCGCGACTTCTACGCGCTCGAGCGCCTCTGGGGCAACGCCGAGCGGGTGGCGGTCTAGCGGGGAGCCGGGACGGACTGTCCGCGCGGTCCTCGATGCCCTTCTGACGGTGCTGCTGGCGCCAGCCTGCGCCCTCTGTGCCGTGCCGCTGAGGGAGCCGACGCGTGGTCCGATCTGCACCGACTGCTGGCATGCGGTACCACGGCTCACCCCTCCCTTGTGTGATCGCTGTGGCGATCCGCTGCCATCCGGGCGAGTGGGCGCTGTCGCCCGCTCGGGCTGCCCACGCTGCCGCCGGGCACGCTCGGCGATCACGCGTTCCCGCGCGGTCGGTCCCTATACCGGGCCGCTGAGACAGTTGGTCCATCTCCTGAAATACGAACGGCGTCACACGCTCGCCGTCCGACTGGGCGACCTGATGCGCCAGTACGGCACGGCGGTCCTCGCTGACGCGGACTACGTCGTGCCGGTGCCCCTCCATGCACGCCGCCGCAGGGCGCGCGGCTTCAATCAGGCGGCCGAACTGGCAGCTCAGCTGGATCTGCCCGTCGTCCATGCGTTGCGACGCACCGTCGCCACGCGTCCGCAGACGGCACTACCCGCGGCCCATCGGCGCCGCAATGTCGCAGGGGTCTTCGCGCCGGCTCGGGCCATCGGGTGGCGCCCCGCCGCGTCTCGGATACGCGGCGCGCGAGTGGTGGTCGTGGATGACGTGGTGACGACCGGCGCGACAGTGGAGTCCTGCGCTCGTGTCTTGCGCCAACTGGGTGCTCGCGAGGTGCGGGTGCTTACGCTGGCGAGAGTCGCGCGCCCACGATCGCCATGATCTCCGCCGTCACGGCGTCTTTCCCTTGGTCGCCGTCCACGCGCACCCAGTCGGGCTGCTCGGCTTGGCGCGCATAGCTCTCTCGGACCCGTCCGAGCAGCGCGAGGTCACGCTCGTAGCGGTCACGCCCGCTCGCCTTGCGCTCGGCGGCCAGCGCCGGGTCGATGTCGAGCAGAATCGTCAGCGCCGGGGCCGGCAGGAATCGCTGGGTGTCCGTCAGCCACCCGGCGTCCAGCCCTTGCGCCTCACCATAGGCGACGCTCGACGCCACGTAGCGATCACAGACCACGGTCAGACCGCCAGTCAGCCAGCGCTCCAGATCGGCCTTGCGCTCGTAGCGGTTGGCTATGTAGAGCAGTTGCATTACCTCGGGACCGTACTCACGCTCGCCTTGCAACGCCCGCGCGATTTCCTCCCCGATCGACGTGCCGTAGTCAGGAAAGGAGACCAGTCGCGCGCGCGTACCTCCCTCTCGAAGCAGATCGCGCAGCCGCTCCGCCTGTGTCGCTTTGCCGCTCTGGTCGAGCCCTTCAATCGCTATCAACATATGTGACCTGGCCACCCTGGCACCCGAGACTACTCCTCGCAGACGAGCTGTTCGGCGATGGTCTGGCGTCGACGCACGACACGCCACGCGCCCTCGTCCACCATGACTTCGGCGGGCAGCGCGTGACGATTGTAGTTCGATGACATCGCGGACCCGTACGCGCCGGCGTCGAGCACCGCCAGAACGGTGCCAACCGCTGGCGCCGGCAGCGACCGATTCACCCCGAAGACGTCCGACGACTCGCAGATGGGCCCCACGACGTCGCACGTCACCGGTGCGCCGTCGCGCGCCGTCACCGCCTCGATCCGGTGGTAGGCACCATACAGGGCCGGGCGCAACAGTTCGCTCATTCCAGCATCGAGGACCACGAACTGGGTGCCGTCGCCGCGCGGCTTGATGTCCACGACAGAGGCCAACAACGCCCCGGCCGGTCCAGCCACCGCCCGACCCGGCTCAACGATCAGCGTGAGCCCTGAGGGCCGGACAATAGTGACCAACGCGGCCGCATAGCTATCGGCGGGCGGGACCGTTTCCCCGTCGTAGGCGATGCCAAGCCCTCCACCAAGATCCAGATGCTCGACGTGTACCCCGTCGTCGCGCAGTTCCTGCGCCAGACCGACGACCGCCGTCGCAGCCCGACGCAGCGGTTCCAGCCCCAACATCTGTGAGCCAATATGGACGTGCACCCCCACGAATTTGAGCTCTGGTCGCGCGCCGGCGTCGCGCGCGATCGCGCGCGCCTCGGTGATCGGAACGCCGAACTTGTGCGTGCCCAGCCCGGTGGAAATATGCGGGTGACTCTCAGACGCGATGTCGGGGTTGACCCGTAGTGCGACCCTGGCGACGGACCCTCGTGCGCGAGCGGCGGCGGCGATGCGCTCCAGCTCTCCGGCGGACTCCGCGTTGATGGTCTTGACGCCAAGGGCCACCGCCCGGTCGATTTCCGCCGGCGTCTTCCCCACCCCGGTAAACACGATGTCGGCCGGCGTGCAGCCGGCCCGGAGCGCGACCTCGATCTCGCCACCGGAGTTGGCGTCCACGAGACCGCCGGCCGCTCGAACGACCCGCACGACGGCCAAGTTCGAGTTGGCCTTCAGCGCGTAGTGCAGCGCGTGTGGATAGTCTCCGAACGCGGCGTGCAACGCGGCGATGCGCTCCCGGAGCGTGGCGGCGCTGTACACGTAGGTAGGCGTCCCGACGGACGCGGCGATCGCGGAGAGCGCCACACCGTCGCACGTCAACTCGTTCCCCTGCGGTTGAAAGGCGTACATAAGCCCGGCATTGTACGGCACCTTCCGCGCGCCGAGTCCCCTGGAACCAGGGGACTCGCGCCTCGCCCACCAGGCGTGCGGCCGAGACCGCGCTGCCGCGCCGGACGCTCATTGACACACCGCCGCACGGTTGCTATGCTTCGCCGGCCGTGCTGTCCGGACTGCCACAACCCCATGCTCGCCAGTTCCGCTCCTGAGAGCCCTGACGCGATCGAGCAGCTGATCGATGGCTGCCTGAAGGGCGATCAGCAGGCCTGGAACCTGATCGTCGCCCGTTATTGGCGCAAAGTCTTCAACGTCGCTTATAAGTTCGTCGGCCGCCACGACCTGGCAGAGGAACTGACCCAGGATGTGTTCCTGAAGATCTTCAAGGCACTCGGCACCTTCGACCGCCGGGCCAATTTTCAAACCTGGCTGATCAGCGTCAGCCGGAACCTCTGCATCGATCATTACCGCAGCGTCCGCAAAGAACGCGAACTGGTTGACCGCAGCATCGATGCCGCCGATGTCTCGTCCGCGAGCGGCGAGCCTGACGCGCTGGTCACGCTCGAGCGCGGCGACCGCCGCGCCAGACTCAACGACGCGTTGGCGCAGCTCCCGGATACGCTGCGCACAGCGGTGGTGTTGCGCGACATCAAGGAGCTGACCTATCAGGAGATCGCGGACGAGCTGGCCCTGCCGGAGGGCACGGTCAAGTCACGAATCAACCGGGGTCGCAAGGAACTGGCGCGCCGAATTCGACGAGTGATGCCGGACGGCGCGCCCTAACGCACTGAGTAGAAACACCCACCCGAGCCACAGGGAGGAATCACATGAATCTGACCACCGAGACCATCGGCGGCGTCGCCATCGTACGGGTCAGCGAAACGCGTCTGATGTACCCGCTCCTCTCG
>CALBET010000019.1 GCA_937888665.1 uncultured Acidobacteriota bacterium | reverse complement strand
GTCGTCAGTGGACCCACACGACTGACGGCTGCCGTTCGGTCCAGGGCTTCGACCTCACTTCTGACCATGGAAGCGAGACGCTCAGGGTCAACACTGGTCTTGACAACGAGCGAGGGCATCCGCGTGTTGATGCCGGGCGTGCCGAATGGCAAATAGATTTGCGGCTGCGGCCGACGATCGAGATCGTCGAGTAACACGTCGTCGACGACTCCGACCACGTTCACCACGGCGTCGTCTCGTCCGAGCATGCGCGGGAACATCCCGGCGAACTGTCGCCCGACGGCCGGCCGGCCGTCGAGGAAGTACGTCCGCACAAACGTGTCGTTCACCAACATCGAGATTGGCCCCGGCGCCATGTCTTCCGCCGCGAGGTATCGTCCGGCCAGGAGCCGCAACCCAAGCGCCTCGCTGTAGCCAGGCGTGATCACGTTCTGGAGGACCCGGGCAACGACCGGCTCGCCATCACTTGTGGTTATGCCGGGCAGTCTGAACCCGAAACTCGAGATCGCGACGCCAAACGGTGCCATATTGCCGGCCCCGGCAGCGAGTACGCCATCCATGGCACGCAGGCGCTGGAGAAGCGCGGTGACGAATTGTGTGATTCGATTCGAATTGCCCTCAGTCTCGGAGACATGGATGTCAGCCACCAAGACGTTGGTGGAGTTGTAGCCGGCGTCCACGTCGAGAAGGGCGACCAGACTTCTGGCGAAGAGGGTGGCGCCAACAAGCAGCACGACGGCGAGCGCAGTCTCAACGACGAGCAGGCTCCGCCGAAGTCCCCCGCCAGACGGACCCACGCTGCGAGCCCCTCCGGCCTGCATGGACGGGGCCACGGCGACCTGGGAGTATCTCAGGGCCGGCAACGTGCCAGACACCGTGCCAACGAACACGGACGTCAAGGTCGCGACAATCAAGAACCACGCGTCCACGTGAATCTCCCCGATTCGCGGGAAATCAGCAGGAGCGAGGGACGGTACAGAAGTGGTGAGGACCCATCCAAGGCCGACGCCAAGGGCCCCGCCGCACACAGACATCACGAGACTCTCAGTGAGGAGCTGCCGAGCAAGGCGGCCTCGGCCGGCGCCGAGCGCGGCACGAATACCGAGTTCACGGGTCCGAGCGCTACTGCGCGAGAGCAGGAGGTTCGCCACGTTGGCGCAAGCGATCAAGAGCACCAACCCGACCCCGCCGCCGAGGATCACCAGAGCGGGACGAACGTCGCTCGTCATCTGATCAGTAATCGCTCGGACACGGACCTCAACCGGGTCACCCACACCAAAGACCAACTCGGCCATAGGCCGCTCGACCGATCGGGCGTACGCGGTACCCTCCGCCTCAGCCTGCGTCGCGGTCACCCCCGGTGCAAGGCGGCCGACCGCCATGGCCATCCCAATCACGTTCGCGTCGCCGTCTGCCGCAGGAACGCTCAGTGGCAGATAGAAAGCGACGCCCTCCGCAGTATTGGGAGGAAAGTCCAGCCGGTCGCCCGTGACGCCCACGATTCGATGGGGCACATCGTCGACGGTCAATCGCTTCCCCAGGACCTGCGGATCACGCCCGAGCCAGTCCCGCCACGTATCGTGCGAGAGGATCGCGACGGGCTCCGCCCCGGCCGCGGCGTCCGCCTCGACAAAAAGACGTCCTGCGGAAGGCACTGTCCGCAATACTTCTAAGAGCGATGGGGTGAGACGTGTCCCACGTGCTCGCCGTGTCGTGTCAGCGACCGCGACGGTGTGCTCGCCTACCGTGTAGCTGCCGAGGCCTTGAAGTGTGGTCGACGACTGTGTCCATGCGCGGTAGGTCGGGCGACTGAGCAACGGCGTCGAGATCGGGGCGTTGCCCCCGGGGTGGACCTCCCAGAGCCTCACGAGCTGGTCCGAGTCGACGTACGGCAGCGGGCGAAGTAAGACACCGTAGACGACTGAAAACACCGTCGCCGTACCACCAACCCCTAGCGCGATGGTGCCCAGTGTTGCGATCGCGAACCCGCGGTTTCTGACGATGAGACGCAGCGCATGTGTGACATCTTGGATAGTGTCCATCCTTGGATCCGTGGCGACGTGCAAAGTCGCACTGACGCTACAGGTTGTGGTCAGGTGTTGGCTGTCTCAACGCTGAACATTAGACACCGAGTGGGTCCAAATGGACGAGTGCGGCCGGCTTTGAGGGTAGGTCCTGCCTTGTCGCCCAGTGTAGAGCTATCGTCCGCCTGGCTCCGATAGTCGTATTTGTTTCGCGTTTTCGTGACCCAGACTGCTGTGTTCTGTGTCAGTTGTCCGCGAACAGCGCGTTTCGGTCCCGGCGACCGTGCAGGACGCGGACGAGGATGATTTCCCGCTCTGTGGGCACGTCATAGATGGCGTAGGGTCGCTAGAATACACGCTCAGACCCGGTGCCAGCTGCTCCCGCGCCGGGCCCAGAAGCGGCTGTGTCAGCAACGGAACGCAGGCGTCTTCGAGCCCGCGCACGAACCTCGTGGCGACCTCCGGCGCGTCGGCGGCGATGAACACTCAAATATCGGCGAGGTCGTTCTCGGCCTGGTCGATCAGCCATCAACGCTGATGCTTTTCGATGGAGCGCGCCGCGCATCTTGTCGACCGGGTGGACCTCTCAGCCAATCAGCGTATGTGCCATACTAAGCACATGAGAATGCACATAGATATCGATGACGCATTGGTGGCCCAGGTTGACGAGATCTCCGGACACCGACAGCGTAGCGCCTTCGTGCGGGAGGCCGTGCAGGCCGCGGTCGATCAGCGCAAGCGCTGGCGCCTCATCGAGGGGGCGGCCGGATCAATTGCGGACACCGGACATGGCTGGGACGCCGACCCAGCCGCCTGGGTGCGCGACCAGCGCGTTGGCGACACGACCCGAGTCGGGTGAGTCATGCAGGTGGTGCTTGACACGACCGTCCTGATCGATTACTTACGAGGACGGCCGGTGGTCGACCGCGTCGCGACATTACGTCGCCGTGGAGATGTTCCGCTGACCACTGCCATCAACGTTGAGGAGGTCGTGAGAGGGCTTCGTCTCGGTGAGGAAGCCGCCGTCGGCGCGCTCTTCGACGGGCTCGGCATTGTCTCGCTGGGCCGGCCAGCCGGGCGCCAGGCGGGCGAGTGGCGAAGCGCCTTCGCGCGACGCGGTGTGACGCTCTCGCAGGCCGATTGCCTGATCGCGGCGGCGACCGTCGGGGCGGGTGCGACACTGGCCACTGGCAATCCCGTGCACTTTCCGATGCCGGAGATTACGCTTGAGCACTGGCCAGTCGGGCAGTAGCTGTCCGAGGGCCTTCAGGCCCGTTGGCCCACCCACGGTTGGGGGGACCGATGACGCACACCTCGTTCCGCGAGGCTAGGGTGCTTTGCCCGCGTCCGGTCGCGTCGGATGGGCCTCCGTTCTGCGCCGGCCCCGAACCACTACGGCACGGGTTGGTTGTGTTTGACAGTTGTAAATAAAATATTACACGTGTAACTTAAACCGCATGGCACCGATCCACGAAGAGGTCCTGGCGGCGGCCTGGCGCCTGTGTTCTCGCCGGTCCGGCTGGCTGTTTACCCCGCTGGAGGTGGTCAAGTCCCTCCCGCATCTGAACGAACGATCGGTCCGGACCCACATCGTCAGCCGCTGCTGCGTGAATGCACCAAGCCATCACCAGCACCGGTGGCCATACTTCAAACGTATGCCCCGGAGAGGGGTCTATGAAATCCGACCACCGTTTCGCCACGACACATCGTCGGTCGATTCTGGTCCTCGACCACTGTCGACGGCAGATCGGGTGGGGGAATCCGCCCAGGAATACGCGGCCTGGGTACCGGACCCGGACCACCGCCAGACGGTTCATGCCGTGATCGTCCGGAGTGAGGCACAGTTCGTTGCGGAGTGTCTCGAAGTGGCGGTCGTCACGCAGGGACGGTCGCTCGACGAAACGGTATCCAATTTGCGCGAAGCGCTCGCCCTGCATCTGGGCGACGGAGACGCGGCCCAGTTGGGCCTTTCACCCACACCCCGCCTGTTGATCAGTTACGAGGACGCAGTCGGATCCTGATGCCGAGACTGCGGCGGCTCACGGCGCGGCAGGTACTGCGCGCGTTGGGTGGTTTCGGCTTCGATATCGTGGCGACACACGGCAGCCATGCCAAGCTGGTGCGCTGCCTGCCCGATGGTGAGCGGCAGGTGCTGACCGTGCCCATCCACAAACACCTGGCAGTCGGCACGCTGCGGGCCATCGTCCGGCAAGCCGCCCGGTTCGTTCCGAGTCGAGATCTGCAACGAGAGTTCTTCACGGATTGATCTGTCCCGTCTGATCTGCGCCGTCGATAACGGCTGAACGGTGGACCACGGCAGTCGGGGCAACGCGTTGTTCGGTTGTCGCGCTCACGAAGGACCCGACGGTCAAGAGGAAGGACGACGACCCATCAATCTGGTCACGATGGTCGCCTCACCAGACCGCTACTTGGCCGTGTTCTTCACGAGGAGATAGCCCGCGATGAACGCGGCGACGCCGAAGCCGATGATGCGCGGACTGGGAC
>CALBET010000018.1 GCA_937888665.1 uncultured Acidobacteriota bacterium | reverse complement strand
CAAACAAGGAACAGACGTTCGACATCCCGGTGGGGGAGAACAACTTTTTCTCGCCCGGTGAGCCGGATCGCGGGCAGCCGACCCATTTCGACACGACCCGCGGCTGGGCGGTCTTCGCGGTGAAGGTCGGGAAGGAATACGCGGACAGGGCGCAGCAACTGACCTGGACGCTCGTCACCAACGACCAGAGAGCCTCGATTCCGATGCACACCGACCCGGGGTGGTATCTGGAGCCGTTCGTGGATGCTGCCAACAAGAACCGGCCGCCGGCGCTGCGCTTCACAGCGGGTGGGCCAGCGTTCGAGGGTCCGCCGGTAGACGGCATCGCGACCTCATATTCCGCATTGGTGTCGGAGCCGCTGACGGTGAAGCTCTGGACGAGCGACACCAAGCCGACCGGCTACACATCCGTTCCCACCCAGACCGCCGTTCCCACCCAGACCGCCGCCACCGACCAGCCGCCAGCGGAGAACGGGCGGCGACGCCCGGAGCTCGTGCTGCGGTGGATGAAGCTGCGCGGGCCGGGAGACGTGACGTTCAACGAGCAGAGTCAGTCGTTCGAGACGGCCGAGCAGACCCCGGAGACCGAGATCACGTTCTCGTCTGCCGGGGATTACGTCCTGCGGGTGGAAGCGCTTGACTCGACCGGCTCTGGCGGCGGCGGCTCGCAGTGCTGCTGGACCTCCGCGCACATCGAGGTAAACGTCACCGCGCCGGCGCAGTCGACGGGTGGGTAGGCACGTGCAGCGTGGGTCACGAGCGGCGGGCAGCGATGGTGGGGGGCCGGGTTTCGCGGTGGCCACCGCCGGCTGAGGTGTCCGTCGTTTGTCGCGCCGGTCGGGTCGAGGGACCCCGGCTGGCGCGTCGTTGTGTACGGTTCTCCCACCTCAGCCCACCCGTGGTCACGCGCAACTTCCCGCGTAATCCTTCGGCCGCGTTGCGTGAAATCCCCCGATTTGCGTTCGCTACACTTCCGTCCCGCTGTGATCTGCGCCGCTTGTGCCCTGGCACACAAGTTGCTCTAGCTGGTGACCGAAGCCCGGCCCACGGCGACTGTTCCTGGTTGGGCCAAGCGAGGGAGCACTGTGACAGCGGATGGTGGTGCGGCGCGGTCGGATAGGGGGCGGTTTTGGGTTGAAGGGATGGCGCTCGGGGCGCTGTTCGCGTTGGTCGGGCTCGTCGGGGTCGGCTACGGTGCGCGGTCCTGGTTTCCAGAACTGGCGTCGCGCCACGGCGTCGGTATCGACGCGATGCTCAACTACCTGCTGGTGTCGACCGGCGGACTGTTCCTCGTCGGGCATCTGGTTCTGGCCGTGTTCATCTGGCAGGGCAGTCGGCGGCAGCATGTCAGTCGGCGGTCCGCGTCACCTCGAGCCGAGCGGCGCCTGTCGGTCGCCTTGGGCGTATTGATGGCGCTCATCGCGGAGGGCGGCGTCCTGGCGATCGGCATCCCCGTCTGGGACGAGTACTTCATGGGGACGCCGCCGGACGATGCGGTGGTGATCGAAGTGACCGGCACTCAGTTCATGTGGCATTCGCACTACCCGGGACCAGATGGCCAGTTCGGTCGGCTGCGCCCGGAACTGGTCGACTCGGTCTCCAATCCGATCGGTCTCGATAAGGACGACCGGCGCGCCGCTGATGACGTGGTGTGGACCGGTGAAATCTATG
>CALBET010000017.1 GCA_937888665.1 uncultured Acidobacteriota bacterium | reverse complement strand
CAGTAAGGGCTTGGCGCAGCGGACTGGGCTTGGCGAGGACGAGATTGGCAGGAGCTTCTTCGACAAGATCATCCAGGTTCCTTTTCGGATGCCGGTGCATGTGTACGATTCGGCTGGCTATCTGGCAGACCTACTTCGGCGGAGTGTGGGCATCGAGGTGTCGGACGCGCGGCTGGCCATCGCGGTTCGGCTCGTGCGTTCAAGCATCGGCTTAAACCCCCGCACGCTAAAGCGGCACGCGAACACGCTGCTATTGCTACACAACGTTGCCAACCTGGACCCGAAACTCGCGATGGACGAGGACCGGGAGACAATGGCTATGCTCATGCTCGGATTGGCCGCGATGGAGGCGAGCTATCCGGCGCTGCATGCCTGGCTCGCGACGATGCTTCGCGATTCAAGCCAGTGGAAGCATGTGAGGTCACTGCTCCAAGACCACAAGATGCCGAAGGCGGCGCTACATCCGTGGGTGCGGGACTTGGCTCAAGACCCCGACGCGAAGAGACTGGTGCCGACGCCACGGGTCGAGGCGTTCATACGCGCGCTCTCGGAGTTGGTGGACGCGGACTCAGACGGCAAGCTGACCGACGAGGAGATGGAGCGGCTCGCGGCATTGATGGTTCATACGGCACTCACGAGCGCGAGTGGCCCCACCGAAAGCCACACGCCTACGCTCCAGAGCTTGTTCGGGGGGGCCACGCCCGGTCAGGTCGCCGCGATGCTTGCTCTGAGTGGTCAACTCCAGGAGTTGGGCTTGGTACAGGAGGTACAAATCGACTCCGTAGACTTCAAGGCGTCTATTGGCGAGGCTGTCGTTAGGGTCGCGCAAGCGGCGATGGAGGGTGAAGATGTGGTCCTCACCGTGTTCACAGGGGACCTATCGGATGCAGTCGGGCCGGCCGGGGGCGAAGGGCTCGAGGTCGTCGACCTAATCCGCGGTGCTGGCCAAGATCAGGGCCATTTGGGGCGTCTCAAGGGCCTCCTCAGCAGTGCTCGAGCGGTGCCCCAGATGGGGCGGGTTCTTTCGTCATTCGATGACACGCGAATCAGGGGTTCAGACGATGCTGGTTTCGAGGGGCTACTTGCCGTCCTGCGCGACAACGACGAGAGCTTGCGACGTTTGTTCGGGTAGTCGCTCGTCAGGTGGTGGAATGGCGCAGAACGACCAGCGGTTCACGAAGTCGCCCCATGCCACCGAAGGCTGAGAGACGGG
>CALBET010000016.1 GCA_937888665.1 uncultured Acidobacteriota bacterium | reverse complement strand
CTTGCCTAGCGTTCTCAGTTTCATCGGCCGATCTTACCTGACCGGTCTCCCTGCCGCGCTCGGCGGTCGCATCCATCCAGGCTCCTTTGAGGGTTGCCGCACGGTGGATTGACATTCAGCGGGGTGGAAAGAACTAATCTCGAATGTCGACCCGTCGGTGATCAGGTGAGCCGCCGGTGGCGACAGCCAGTGATTCGAGATAATGAGCTTGAAGCACGCTTCCCGCCGCGCGTCCGCCGACGATCCGTCGATGCGGGCGCAGGTTCGTCAATAATGCGGGGTAGAAGCGGCTGCCCCCTGTGGGTCGTATCAGCACCAGAACAAGGAGAATCCGATGACGCATTCTGTCAAGCTTCTACTCGCAACACTTCTGCTGGCGTTTCCTGCCGGCGCGCTGGCTCAAAGCGACCAGACCTACGCGACCTATATCACCGAGGAGCAATGGCAAATGGTCAACGAGCTCCCCGGTGTAGACCGGCAGATCGTCAGCCGGGACATCGGCAAGCTGAATCTCTCGGTCGGCATCATTCACCGTGGACCCGTCGCCAGAGGCAGCGCCACGAGCCCTCAGAATCCGGAGCGGCCCTGTGGGGTGACGAGCAGCACTCGCGACAGCGGTGCCCGGGGGATCATGCACATCAACCAGACCGAGACCTATTACGTCGCATCAGGGTCGGGAACGCTGGTCACCGGCGGTGACATCCTGAACGGTAATTTGTCGGCTTCGGACAGCAATGTGACGCTGGTGCTCAACGGCCCCTCTTGCAGTGGCATGATCGTGGGAGAGTGGGTCTCCAAGCATGTCAAGGAAGGCGACATCATCATCATCCCCGCTGGCACGCCGCATGGCTGGCTCGAGGTCCCCGTCCATGTGGATTACCTGAGCGTGCGGCCGGACCCCGATCGTGTGTTGGCCGACGACTACATCAACCCGGCGCTCGGGCCGGACTTCCAGATACACACGCCGTAGTGGCAGAAACGCGGGACAGGCTGACGGACCCTGGCCCGTGTTCGAGTCGAGGCTTGGTTCGAGCGGGATGAGGTTGGCTGGCGGCGGGGGGGGCTCCGCGGAGGACCGTCGCGATGCGGTCACGTGATCATGAGCGTGACTGCTCCGAACACGGCCAGCCAAAGGGCGTTCAGGTGAAACAACGGGCGATACAGCCCCATGTTGTCCGGCAGCCCCATCGTCAACGCCATGCCCGCCACGCCCAGCCCGCCACCCCAGCCGACGAGCCATGCTGGCCAGGGACCTGAGTGCAACAACCCGAGGGCGAGGACGACCTGACCGACACCCAGGAATACCCGCGAGAAGCGAGTCAGGCACGTGACGTATTCCGTGCTGACGCGGAGCGAGTCGATGAACGCTCGAATCGCCTCGGTCGACTTCCCGTCCATGTCGACCGAGCCCCAGGCTCCAAAGTGGTAGTAGAACGCGGCTGCGACCGCGGTCATCATCAGACCTGTGCCCAACACCGCCACAGCGGGCCATACGATGATTCTCGACGGCGTTCCAGCCGCCAGGGTCGCAAGCGCGACGAATGCCATGGTGCCGATGACGTAGCCGAACAGGTGAACCCTGTACAACCAGATCCACGAGCGCCGATGTGCTCCCACTGCCGCGAAATCGTCCACAATCAGGTAGTCGCCGATCTTGGCCGGCAGCAGCGTCCAGCCAAGCCACATCATCGAGGCCGCGGCAATGAAGAGACCGCCAGTTACCTGGGTTTCGAACACATTCATGGGTTCCATCATGGCACACGTTTTCCGGCTCGGAACCGACCGACGTCCGTCTGCGAGGCCACATGAGATCGCGCGCGATTCACGGCGCGTGCCGGCAATGGCTCACGCGAGATAGACGGTGCTGGCTTCGTTCCCCACCTGCGGGCGCGTGGTCCTGGGGCGTGCATGGGAATTCCACTCGCGAAAATTATTGGGGAGCACAACGTTGATGGCTCAGGAACCCGTCGCCAAGATGTATGACGACCAGGTCACGCTTGTTGAAAACGAGGTGTTGTCTCTGGCCGAGGCGATGCCAGCGGAGCACTACGATTTCGCCCCGTCTGACGGCGACTTCGTCGGTGTTCGTACGTTCGGCGAGCAAGTGAAGCACGTCGCGACGATGATCTTCATGACATCGGCGCTGGTACTGGAGGAGCGGTCGCCGTATGGGCCGGGTACGCACAACAATGGTCCAGACGCGGTGCAATCGAAGGTCGAAATCGTCCAGTTTCTGAAGGACTCGCTTGCGTATGCCCGACGGGCGATGGCGTCGTTGACTGCCGCCAATCACCTGGAATCCGTCACGTCTGCCTTCGGACAGATGCCTCGGTCCGCGGTCGCGGCTGGCCTGGCGTACCACAGCTTCAATCACTACGGAGAGATGGTCGTCTATGCCCGCATGAAGGGCATCGTGCCGCCAGCGAGCGTGTCAGCCAGTGTGGGCATCACCGCAACAGGAGCGGCGACGAGATACGTGTGAGCGCGGGCTGCTAGCAGCCCGTATTGACGAGCACACCGTTCGCCGCCGTCGTGCCTTCACCCCACCGAGCGAACCGCCCGGTAGTCCAATCGCGTTCCGATAGAATGCGCCGTTCACGCGATCGATTCGTCCGGGGCGGGAGGCCGAGTCCCGGCTGCCGACGCGCGCTCAGTAACGGGATGTTGAGCTCCTTGCGGGCGAGCGCCTGATTGATCGTCCGGGTCTGCGTCGGACGACGGCTCGAACGGGGCATGATGGCCGGCGCGTGCCGACGTCACCCTCTCCCTTTCACGATGCGCGTCTCGCGGTCGAGAGCGAGGTAGGCGACCAGATGGTCGCCCGAGGCGTCGAGGCAGCCCGGTCATGCAACGTTTCCTGAGCAGACTCACGGCCGCACCGGCCTTTTCTCGAGTCTTGAGACGTGGGCGCGCTGGTATGATCGCCGCTTCGTCTCATGACTGACGCCACCCATGCCCCGGATCGTGCCGCACCCGCCCCGACCCGGCGTCTGCTCGGCACGTTCGGTGGGGTCTTCACCCCCAGCATTCTCACGATTCTCGGCATCATCCTGTTTCGTCGGCTCGGCTACGTCGTCGGCAGCGCCGGTCTGTTGCGGGCGCTACTGATGCTCGGGCTGGCCACCGCGATCTCGGTACATACCAGCACCTCGTTGTCGGCGATCGCGACCAACCGGAAGGTGCGGGGCGGGGGCGATTACTTTCTGATCTCCCGCAGCCTGGGGGTCGAGTATGGCGGCGCGCTGGGTGTCCTGCTGTTTCTGGCCCAGGCGATCTCGGTCGCGTTCTACTGTGTCGGCTTCGGCGAAGGGATCGCGGCGATCGTGGGCGGGGGCGACCTTGTCGTGCGTGTCGCCGCCGCCCTGGCGGCCGTGGGGCTCTTCGGGTTGGCTTTCGCCGGTGCCGACTTGGCCACTCGGTTCCAGTACGTGATCATGGCGATTCTGGTCGCCGCGCTCGCCTCATTCTTCGCGGGCGCGTACGCCGCTTGGGACCCGGCGTTGCTGCGAGCCAGCCTGACACCAGACCCCGACGTCGCCGAGATCTCGTTCTGGCCGCTGTTCGCCATCTTCTTTCCGGCGGTGACCGGCTTTACGCAGGGCGTCAGCATGTCGGGCGACCTCAAGGACGCCTCGCACAGCCTGCCCCGGGGCACGTTCCTGGCCGTCGGGCTCTCGACGGTCGTCTACGGGGCGGCGATCGTCATGTTCGCGGCGACACGACCGCTGAGCGAGCTTGCCAGCGACTACGACGCGATGGGCCGCGTGGCCAGTGTGTCGTGGCTGATCGACGCTGGCGTCCTCTCGGCCACGCTCTCGTCGGCGCTAGCGTCATTTCTCGGTGCCCCACGCATTCTGCAGGCACTCGCCAGCGACCGGCTCTTCAAGGCCCTCGGACCGTTCGCCGTGGTCGATGCCCGCACCGGCAACCCCCGTCGCGCCGTGGTGCTGACCGGCGTCATCGCCCTCGTCACCATCGTCGCTGGCGACCTCAACGCCATTGCGGCAATCGTCTCCATGTTCTTCCTGATCTCGTACGGGCTACTCAACTACGCCACCTACGTGGAAGCCACCGGAGCGAGCCCGTCGTTTCGTCCGCGGTTCCGGTTCTTTGACGCGCGCGCCAGTCTGATCGGCACCGTTCTGTGTGGGGCGGTCATGCTGGCGATCGACCCGGTGTCCACGACGGTCGCCGTGGCGCTGCTGTTCGCCGGCTATCAGTACCTGCGCTGGACGGCGGTACCCACCCGATGGCGGGACAGTCGGCGGGCGTACCGGTATCGTCAGGTCAAGGACGGGCTGCGCGGACTCGCGACGACCGCCGAAAGCCCGGCCGACTGGCAGCCGCAGATTCTGGTGTTCACCGAGACGGCTGACCGCCGAGCCCGGGCACTGACCCTCGCGTCCTGGATGAGCGGCGGGTCCGGCATGATCACCGCGGCCCAGCTCATCGAAGGTGACAGTGGGTCGGCCGCGGTGCGGGCCAAGCGACGGGAGGCGGAGGCGCGGCTCCGGGAGGAGTTGGACCAGACAGGATTGGACGCCTACCCGCTCGTGGTCGCGGCTCCAGACCTTGCCGAGGGATCGATGACGCTGGTGCAGGCCTGGGGTATCGGCCCCATCCGCGCGAATACCGTCGCGCTCAACTTCTATGACGGCGGCCCGGAGGCCTCCTCGTTGCGCTTTGGTCGGCTTCTACAGCGGGCGATCCGCCTGGAACAGAACGTCGTGGTGTTCGACGCCGATGAAACCGACTGGGTGCGGTTGGAGGAGACGAAGCCCAGTCAGCGGCGTATCGACGTGTGGTGGTTCGACGACGATTCGTCGCGGCTGGCGTTGCTGTTCGCGTATCTGATGACCCGCAGTGACGAGTGGGACGACGCGCGCCTGGTGCTGCTGGCACCCACGGTGGCGGCAGCCGAGAAAAAACTGCACACGAACCTGGTCTACCGTCTGGAAGAGCTGCGGATCGAGGCCGAGATCACGCCGGTCGTCGACGCCGATGTTGCCGAGGTCACTCAGCGGTCGCGGGACGCCTCCATCGTGTTCCTGCCACTGCGGGTTGAAGGGATGCGGCTGCTCGACCCGTTTGGTGGCCCGATCGAGACCATCCTCAAGAACCTTCCCCTGGTCACGCTGGTGGCCGCCGCCCAGGACATCGAGCTGCGCACCGACCGCGAAGACGTGCCCGCGCCGGTCACCGGGTCTGCGTCGGACGACGGCTCGAACGGGGCATGATGGCCGGCGCGTGCCGACGCGACGGCCAACTTCACGATGCGCGTCTCGCGGTCGGGAACGCGGGCGTAGAATGGCCCACATCAGCGGGTGTTGTATCTGTCGGGGCAGACCGCGAACGGCGCCGATGGCACGCCGATGCACCCGGGCGACCTCGTCGCCCAGTTCCGGGTGTCCTGGGCGAACCTGAAAGACGCGCTCGCGGCTATTTCAGAACCTCGCTGGCTTCAGCCTCGGCGATCAGGCGCTCCGCGTCATCCTGAAGCAAGTACCGTCCACGCACGAGTCGCTCCGCCGCACCACGTACCAGCGCGACGTACCGATCGTGGGTCCCGTAGCGTTCTTCGAGCGACAGGCGCGGATCGCCGGAAGCGAGCCGCTCCGTCTTCGTGCTGGCGAAGGGAATATAGGAGCCAGCGTTGCTGCGAATCTGACCCTGGTAGAACCCGTGTGCCACCGTGTTCCGGACTGCGAGTTGCCGAAGCTGACCGTCGAGCTGATCCTCCCCTGCAGCGGGTTGGCCGCACCAGCGGCGCGCTGCACGCCGTAGCGCAGGTGCGAGACCAGATCGCGCGTCGCGGCAAACCCGATTCCGTGCACCTTGG
>CALBET010000015.1 GCA_937888665.1 uncultured Acidobacteriota bacterium | reverse complement strand
CACGGAGGGCTTCATCAATCTAACTTTCTGGAAGGTTGTTTAGGACAACAGTGACAAAAAGTATTACCTCACCTTGACCCATTCTAGGCTTTCTCAGGCCGAACCGACGCCACAGTCCAACACTCATATGGTTTTAACTTTCCCTTTTGAGAGATAGTTGTTGGTGAGGCCGAAGGAATAAGTGTACATGCTAGCAACCTCTCCGATCTCGCGCCAGCGCCGCTGGGAACTCCTGGTGGTAATCCTGGGCCTGGCTCCGGTGGCATTCTGGGTGGTTCTGGGGGGGCGATTGCTCCAGCCCTCCAATATCGATTGGCTGATGACTGGCGATGATGGTGGACAGCACTATCTGGGGTGGGAGTTCTTTCGCGGAGCTCCGCTATGGCAGCTCCCTTTCGGTGCGAATCCTCACTACGGGGACGAAATCAGCAGTTCGATCGTTTTTACCGATTCGATTCCACTGATGGCTCTATTGCTCAAGATTATCAGCCCGCTCTTGCCGACGCCGTTTCAGTATCATGGCATCTGGTTGTTTGTCTGCTTTTTGCTTCAGGGCTACTTTGGCTATCGCCTTGCCGCGATGGTCACCCCTCACGCACCGTTGCGATTCGTGGGTACCGCACTTTTCTTGATGGCACCCATCTTCCTCTTTCGGATATCGGTCTCGCACTACGCGAGCGCTGCGCAGTGGGTCGTCTTGGCCGCGATTTGCTGCTACGCGTCGACGACATTCCGGGCGAGGTCATGGTTTGCGCTGCTGCTGTGCGCCAGCCTGGTCAATGTGTATCTGTTGGTGATGGCTTGTGGAATTTACGTTGCCGACCTTGGCCGGCGGCTCTGGTGTGGAGAAAGGTCGTTGAAGCCGGTCGTTCGTGATCTTACGGTTGCAGCCTTGGCCTGCTTGGCGACGATGTGGGTGGCCGGATATTTCATGGCGTCAAAGTATACGGCGGGCCAAGGATTCGGATTCTATCGAATGGATATTCTTGCCCCCATCAACCCTGGTGAACTGTGGTCGGCCGCAATTCCGGCGCTGCCCTCGGCAGAGGGGGACTTTGAGGGCTTTGCGTATCTTGGGTTGGGGGTCTTGCTATCCATCCCGTTTGTGTTGCGGGGAGGTCAATCTCTGACAGCGCGCGCCAGGCAGGCGTCCTTCGTTGTTCCGATCGCGGTGGTCGGAGTCGGGTTCGCGTTGTTCGCGTTGTCCTGTAATATCGCGATAGGCGGAACCGAGGTCGCGAGTTATCCGGTACCGGGGACTCTGTGGGCTTTGGCAGGGACCTTTCGGGCGTCCGGTCGATTCGCGTGGCCCTTGTACTATCTTGTAATGTGCGTCACGTTTGGTGCTGTGGCTAGGTGCGGTCCCCCTCGTCGAGCGATGTTACTGGCATTCGTACTGTTTGCGATACAGATGGTGGATATTTCGGGTGCGGTGGGAGAACTGCATGGGCGCATCGCGACTGCGCCAGCCTGGCAGTCTCCGATGAAGGCTGAGTTGTGGGAGCAGTTCGCGGCGCGGTATGACAAAATTGCTGTCGTGCTTCCAGCGAAGCGCTACGACGACTATTTGTCGATTGGCCATTTCGCGGTGTCCCACGGGATGTCGACAAACGGTGTCTATTTTGCCCGTGTGCATCAGGAAAAGTTGGCGAGTGCAACTCGCCGGATTCGTACCGAGGTTCTTGAGGGACGGTACGAGCCGACGAGTCTCTATCTGTTCGGCGACGACGACCTTTGGACCGCGGCGACGTCTGCGCCCGACCGGTCAGACTTCGTAGGCGTGTTGGACGGTTTCCGGGTGGTGGCACCGGGGGCCGGAAACGAGGAGTGGAATGGCGCGACCCGGCCCCTTCCGGAAGAGGGGAGACCGTGACGTTAAGGACAGACGAGTCTTGTGATATTGGCACCGAAGCGCGCCAGCGAATATGTGAATTGATTGTGACGACTGGCACGGCCGGGCGGGCCGAAGGCGGCGTGCGTGAGGCCCGGACATGAAGCTGCTCTCGCATCGCGGGAATCTCGACGGTCCAGACGCGGCGTCGGAGAACACCCTCCGTCAAGTGAGGGCGGCGTTGGGCGCTGGCTTCGGGTTGGAAACCGACATTCGAAGAGATTGCGACGGCACGTTGTATGTCAGTCACGACCGGTCGCGAGAGTCCGGCGGTCGTTTGGCGGCGGATCACGCCGCTTGTTGGGCCGCGTGGCCGGACCGAGAGATCGCCCTGAACGTGAAGGAGCTCGGATATGAAGCGGAGTTGGTGGATTTTCTCGGACGATACCGACTGCAGAGCCAGGTGTTCCTGTTCGACTTCGAATTGCTTGAGAAACGGCCCGGCGCCACGGCGGCCGCAATCCACCGTCTCGATGATGAGGTCAGAGCGGCGGTCAGGATAAGCGACAGAAACGGCGAAACACTCGAGCGGGCGGCCTCAAATCTGGCGGCGTCGGTGATCTGGCTGGACGAGTTCGACAGTCTTTGGGTCACGGAGGAGATCGTGATTCGCATGAAAGCACAAGGTCGTCCCATCTACGCGATTTCGCCTGAGATACATGGACGCACGTTGAAGGCCAGCGAAACCCGATGGAGGCAGTTTCAGCAGTGGGGCATCCAGGGAATTTGTACGGATTATCCGTTGCGCGCGCAAGCCGTGCTGGGCTCTGATCCGACGGGCTGTTGAGGGATCGTGACGGTGTCCTTTGTGGCATTAAGCTCTGAGCGTATGACGCAGCTGGAGGCACAGTGAAGACGACTGCGAACCTTAAAGATATGACTCGTGGCTGGTTTATCGGTGACTTTGAACCATCAGCGTTCAACACGGACGCCTGTGAAGTCGGCTGCAAAACGTATGCGGCCGGGGAGAAGGAAAGCCGCCATTATCACAAACTGGCGACCGAGGTGACGCTGATTCTCCGCGGGCGTGTCAAGATGAACGGCGTCGAGAAATCGACCGGCGACATCATCGTGATCAACCCGTTCGAAGCCACGGACTTCGAAGTAATCGAGGACACGACAACGGTCGTCGTCAAGGTCCCCGGCGCTGCGCAGGATAAATACGACGGGACCCCGGACTGATGGCGACTGAAGCGAGTGTTCTTGGGGACGGCCGCTCGCGGCACGTGCCGCGGTCCCGCGTGAAGGCTGTGCTGT
>CALBET010000014.1 GCA_937888665.1 uncultured Acidobacteriota bacterium | reverse complement strand
GACCGGGCGCGGTGACCGGCATCAGCGCCGAGTACCGCCCGACCAGCGGCTGGCCGTATGTGTCGGCGACCTTGTGCTCCCTGGCGAAACGGTCGACCGCCGAGACCGGCTGCTGCCGCAGATAGAAATCGACCAGCTCGATCGGTTGGGTGCCTGTCGCTCCGGCCATTGCCATGCCTACCCGGTCGCCTCGACCAGGCCGCGCTGGCGATCCTGAAGCGCCGCCTCCACGGCCGCGCGCGCCTCGGTCTCGGATGCCGGGTTGAACCGGACAGCGAAGGCCAGAAACGAGCTCATGGTCACCAGCGCCCCCATGAGCAGGAACGCGGTCGGCCAGGGAATCGCGCCGCGGAACAGGAACCCGGCCGCGACGGCGCCGGCGTTACCGCCCGCGCCCACGATGCCGGCCACCGACCCGAGGGCCCGTGTGTTGATGAACGGGACCACGGAGAAGGTCGCCCCCTCGGACATCTGCACGAACAGGCTGAACACGATGAGGGCGGGGAGGGCCATGGCGAGCACCGACATCTGTGAAAACAGCATGAGCGCCAGCCCTTCGGCAAACAGGGCCATGAACAACCAGCGCACGCGGCCAGACAGCCCCCACCTCTTGCCGAACATGTCGCCGAAGACCCCGCCGAGCGTGCGGGCGAACACGTTCATCAAGCCGAAGAGCATGGCGGCCGCACCGGCCCACTGCACGGCCTGGATGACGCCCATCGACCGGAAGAAGTCGAAGTAGTCGATGAAGTACAGCGCCAGCACGTTATTGACGGTCAGCTCAATCCCGAAGCAGGCGCCATAGATGGCGAAGAGTCCCCAGACGCGCCGGTCCCTGGCGGCGGCGGCGAACGAGCCCTTGACGCTCTGTTTGGGCGCGAGCTTGCCCGCGGCTCGCAGCTCGCGGTAGTTACCCTCCGGCGCGTCCTGCGTCAGAAAGTAGTACGCGACTCCCACGAGCGCGCACATGGCACCCGCCATCACCATCGCCACCCGCCAGGCCACACCGTCGCTCAAGCCCAGCCCCGGCAGGAACTGAATGTCGGTGAACGGGACGTAGGCGCCGACCGTGAGGATGCCGAGCGTCATCGGCATGATCAGCTGCGTCACCCCGCCACCCAGATTGCCCCAGCCGGCGGTGGTCGCGTTGGCGGTGCCGACGACATTGGGCGCAAACATGACCGACGTGTGGTACTGGGTGATCACGAACGACGCCCCGATGACGCCGATCAGGAGACGGAACACCATGAACGACTGAAAATCCTGGGCCAGACCGATGCCCATGACCGGCAGGGAGCCGACCACAAGCAACCAGGTGTAGGCGAGCCTGGGGCCGATGCGGTCGCACAACCAGCCGATGAGCAATCGGGCGACCACCGTGATGGAGACCGAGCCGATGACCAGCCAGCCGATCTGCGACTGCGTGAGGGCCATTTCATCGCGTACCACGGTCATGAGCGGCGCAATGCCGAACCAGGCAAAGAAGCACAGGAAGAACGCGAACCAGGACATGTGGAACGCGCGCATCTGCGGAGTTCCAAAGTTGAGGAGTCGAATGCGAGTCGCTTTGCTGGTGACTTCCACAAATGATCTCCGGGCGAACGTACGTAAGTGATAGGGAGAGCGGCCGATGAGGCACCGCCGGTCCGCTGCTGTCGCTCGCGTGGAGGAGTAGCAAGAGCGGGGCCAGACTCGGTGTGCTCGCCGAAGCGTGCAACACGATCAAGAAAACCAGGGGTCGATCAGCTTCGCCGACCGCGGACCGAAATCAGGGATTCGAACATCCTTGTAGGAGGCTGCGACAGTACGACATTTTTGTCTGGCGGCGAGAGATCCATTGATTCGGAGACACTGTGGGACTCGAGTATCGACGAGTTGAGTCAACAATATCGTCGTATTCGAAGCTTCCGATCTACAGCCGGAAGCGGCCGGGACCGGCCGCCGCGTCGTGCGTCGGCTATGCGCACTCTGCGGCGGATCCTCTATTGGGAGCCAATGGATTGGTCGGCGTTTCCGCTGGCACGAGCCTTGATACAAGGAGGGTATGACTTGTCGCTCGCGGCCTTCGAATCCATCGCCCGGCTCGCTCCGTGCGATGTGCATGCTCCTCGCGATGTGCTGCGTCTCCGTGTCGGTCGTGGCTCAGACGCCCGAGACTGAGACTGAGACCGCCGCCGCGGCACGCGCGGCCGCCACCTCGGCGCAAGTGCCGACCCCTGCCGACAACCGAGACTGGCGACAGATTCTGCCCGGCCTCACGATCGGCAGTCAGGCCCGGTTTCGGACCGAGACCCGACGTAATTTTCGGTTCGACGATTCGCTGCCGGGTAAATGACGAAGACTTTGTGCTGTCGCGGTTCCGGTTCGACTTCACCTGGCAACCGACCGACTATTTGGTGGGCGTCATCGAGTTGCAGGACGCCCGGCTCTACGGTGAGACCGGTATCAGCGAGAACCGCGCACCCAACATCTTCGCTGACCAGCTCGACGTACATCAGGCATATCTCGATGCCCGGTCGCCATCCTCATCCAACATGCCGCTCTCTCTGCGGATAGGCCGCCAGAAGATTTCACTCGGCGCGCAGCGATTGGTTTCGCCCCTGGAGTGGGTGAACACGGCTCGGCCATCCGCTCGGCGTCACCGCTCACCATGAGCACCGAGTCGCCGATTCGCATTTCTGCCGGACGGTGAGGCAGGAAGTCCCCCGTTGCCTCGAAGACCTCGCGAAGGAACAGGACGAGTCTCTCCGGATCGCGGACCACGATCCGCGGTGTCAGGGTGTGCCAACCCTCAGGCGTCTTGGCCATTGCTCACCGTGCACGCGTGTCTTCGACTCGTGGCTACGCCCGCGGAGTACGGATCACCAGGTTGCGAATCTCCGTCATGTCCTCCATCGCGAAGCGCACGCCTTCCCGCCCGAGACCACTGTCCTTGACGCCGCCGTAGGGCATGTTGTCGACCCGCCAGGAGGGGACGTCGCCGATGATGACGCCGCCGACGTCGAGCTCGTCCCAGGCTTGCTGCATGCGATAGAGGTCGCGCGTGAAGATGCCCGCCTGCAGCCCGAACGCGCTGTCGTTGACGTCACGCAAGGCGTCGTCGAACGAGTCGAATCGGCTCAACACCGCCACGGGGCCGAACGCTTCC
>CALBET010000013.1 GCA_937888665.1 uncultured Acidobacteriota bacterium | reverse complement strand
CTCGGCGGCCGCGGGCGCATCTATTCCCTGGGCATCTTGTGCGGCAACTCCCTGGGCATCTTGTCCGGCAACGGGCTGGGCGGCGACGCACATCCCGAGGGCGGCCAGCGCGATAGCTCCCACCATGGAACGAGTACTTCTGGTCGTCATGAGTCCTCCGGCACCTGTTCGGTCACTCTGCCACAAAGACGGATGGCATCAGACACTAGCACCGCTCAGGCTGGGGCACAACACCGACGCGCGGGGGGCCGTGCGAGAATGCAGCGGGGCTGTTCACCACGGGCCGCCCGCGGCGGATGTGAACAGCGCGACAATGCAATCAGCAGACCAGGTTGTCGGGCGGCTCGAATTGCGGCCGCGGCATATCCTCCTGGTCGTCACCGGCGCCATCGGCTTCTGCGCCCTGGTCACGCTGAATTCGGGCGGGTACCACTACGGGGTGTCGGACCAGGCGTTCTACATCCCGGTGGTGCTTCACGAAATAGACCCCCATCTCTTTCCCCACGATGGCGCCCTGCTCGACGCACAGGACCGACTCCTCTTCTTCGACGACTGGTTCGCGCCGATCGTAAAGGTCACCGGCGTCTCTCTTCCGGTGGCGTTCCTGGTTGGCCAGATCGTCACGCTGCTCGTGCTCTACGGCGCCATCATCGGGGTCGGTCGGGCGCTGTATTCCAGCTGGTGGACCGTGGGCGGCCTGGCGGTGCTGATGACGATCCGCCATCGTATTCCGCACACCAGCGCGAATTCGGTCGAGGGGTACTTCCACCCGCGGATGCTGGCCTTCGCGATCGGCATGTCGGCAACAGCCTTGTATCTCTCCGGCCGGACAAGGCTGGCGCTCGTGGTCGTCGGCGCGGCCTTGCTGACGCACCCCACGACGGGCCTCTGGTTCGCCCTCTTGGTCGGCGGCGCGGCGATGGTGCGTGGCGATGTCGCCGTTCGCCCGGTCGTCACCGGACTGGCTGTCGCCACGGCGGTCGGGGTCTGGGTGTTGGGTCCGGGCCTCTGGGACCAGCTCGTGGTCATGGACGCGATGTGGCTACGGGTACTGACCCTCAAGGACTACCTCGTCATCGGCGGCTGGCCGCTGGCGGGTTGGTTCAGCAATCTGGCGATTACCGCCTTCGTCCTCGTGGTGTACCGGTATCGGCGGTCGCTCGGTGTGGCGCGCGAGCGCGAGGGCGCCCTCGTTGCGGGTTGTGGCCTGCTGCTCGGATTCTTCCTCCTGTCAGCGCCTTTCTCGTACGCCTCGGTGGCTTTGGCCGTCCAGTTGCTGGCCAACCGGGTGTTCTGGGTGATCGACGCGGTTGGCGTGGTTCTCCTTGCGTGGCTGCTATTCGAGAGCCCGCTCCGAGTCCGGGTCCCACGCGTGGTGGCCGGTCGCAGGTCGCGCCGCGCCCTCGTCGTGCTGATCGCGCTGCTCGCGCTCTGGCGAGGCGGGTACCGCGGATTCGTCGAGGGTGAGGGCCAGCCCGTCATCCAGGTCGGACGAGCCGACAGCGACTGGGGGACGGTCATGAGTTGGGCCGCCACCCAGCCCATTGGCACGCTCTTCCTGGCCGACCCGGTGCATGCGGCTCGCTACGGGACAAGCGTCCGGGCGGATGCGGGTCGCGACGTCTATCTCGAGCTGTTCAAGGACAGTGGGGTGGCCATCTACTCGTCGGCCGTCGCGCACCGGGTGGCTCGGCGGATCGAAGACCTCGGCGATTTCGAACAGCTGACGGCGAAGCGTGCCCGCGACCTGGCCACGCAGTACGAGATCGATTTCCTCATTACCGAGAGGTCGCTCGACCTTCCGGTCGCGACGAGGGAAGGACCGCTGGTCGTGTACGCTCTGCGTCGGTAAGGACTCGATTCTGGCGGCGTGGACATCGCAACAGTGCGGATAGCAGACGGAGCCGGCGAGTGGTCGGGCGGGCGCATCCTTGCGCTCGCCGCCGGTGGCGTGGTGTTCTGCGTGCTGGTCACCCTCAATTCCGGCGGCTACAGCTACGGAGCGTCCGACCAGGCGTTCTACATTCCGGTCGTACTCGACGAGATCGACCCCCAGCTTTTTCCGCACGACGGCGACCTGATCGCCGCGCAAGACCGGTTTCTGTTCTTCGACGACTGGTTCGCGCCCCTTGTCCGCGCGACCGGTATCTCGCTGCCAGTGGCGTTCCTACTGGGTCAGGTCCTGACGTTGCTGGTGCTGTACGGGGCGCTGATCGGCCTTGGGGTGGCGGTCTATGAGAGCTGGTGGTCCCTCGGCGGTTTCCTGGCCATCATGACGCTTCGGCATCGCATTCCAGACACCGGCGCCAATTCCGTCGAGGGCTACTTCCATCCCCGCATGCTGGCGTTCGCGGTGGGGCTGTGGGCGACAGCCCTGTACCTGGCTGGTCGGACGAGACTGGCGCTGGCCATCGTGATCGTGGCGATGCTCATTCACCCGACCATCGGGCTCTGGTTTGCCATCATGGTCGGAGGGGCGGCGGTGTTCAGCGGTGGCATGACCCCGAAGACCCTGCTCGTCTGGACCGCGCCCGCGATCCTGGCGGGCCTCCTCACCCTGGGTGGTCCGCTGCGCGAACAGCTCATGGTGATGGATGCGGCGTGGCTGAAAGTGCTCGTTGACTACAAAGATTACCTGGTCGTGAGCGGTTGGCCCCTGTCGGCGTGGCTCAGTAACCTGGCGATGGCCGCGGTCGTGTTTGCCCTGCATTGGTATCGGCGGTCCCTCGGTCTGTCGGATCGCCGCGAGGGGGCCCTCATCGGTGGATGCGCGCTGTTGCTGGGTGTGTTCCTGGTATCGGCCGTGTTCTCGTATGGGTCCGTCGCCCTGGCGGTGCAGTTGCAGGTCAACCGGGTCTTCTGGTTGTTCGACTATGTGGGCCTCCTCTTGCTTGCCTGGTTCCTCTTCGTGGCACCCTGGCGAACCCGCCTCGCCGGGGCCGGCGGCGGTGTGACGCCGCGGCATGCGCTGGTGGTCCTCGCCGCGGTGCTGGCGCTCTCCCGCGGCGGGTATCGTGGGCTCATCGAACATCCGGAGCGGCCGCTGATGCAGGTGGGGCTGGGCGATAGCGACTGGAGTCACCTGATGGCCTGGGCGGCGACCCAGCCGGTCGGTACCCACTTTCTGGCCGACCCGGTGCATGCGGCGCGTTACGGCACGAGCGTGCGGGCAGCCAGTGGCCGCGACGTCTTTCTCGAACTGGTGAAGGACAGCGCCCTGGCCATCTATTCCCCCGCAATCGCGCGCCGGGTGGCCGAGCGGGTCGAGGCGATTGGTCACTTCAACGAACTGACGGTCGACCGGGCCCGGCAGCTGGCCGGACAGTATGAGATCGACTATCTGATCACAGAGCAGCAACTCGATTTACCGGTGGCCAACCAGGCGGGACCGATCATCGTGTACGACCTCGGATCCTGACGGCGTCGCAAGGAGCAAGGCGAATGCGGAAAGTGAAGATCGCGACCTGGTCAGAAGTGGCGGACCGAACCCCTGTTGGCGCCCTGGTGGGCGACGTCGACCTCGTCATCGTGCGGTTCGACGACAACCACTCGGTGCTCTACGGGCGCTGTTTGCATCGGGGGGCGTTGATGTCTGACGGTAGTGTCTCCGGCGACAACCTCATCTGCGGCTTGCACGGGTGGGACTATCTGTTTCATACCGGCGTGTCGAGCTACAACAACGCGGAACAGTTGGCGAAATTCTCGTCATGGCTGGAGGGGGATGACCTCTGTGTCGACCAGGACGAGATCGAGACCTGGGAGAAGGGGCATCCCCAGCCCTATGATCGCGCCTCGTATCAAGGTGCGTTTCAGGACCCGCACGGCGACTCGGCCGAGCCGCATGTCGGTCTGATCCGGCGGCTGGCCAGCGAGGGGCTTGCGTATCTCGGGCACCACGGGCCGGTCACGTCGATGGGCGTCTCGCGGGAACAGCTGCCGAAGTGGGACGACATCCAGTTCGTGACCGCCCAACTGGCCCGAAAGCCGCAGCTGGATGACGTGGCGGTCGCGACCGAGGTGGTCATCGGCCCCAACGCCGACAAGCCGCTGACGCTCGCCATTCCGTTGTTTGTCAGTGACATGAGCTACGGCGCCCTCTCGGAAGAGGCGAAGGTGGCGCTGGCGCGCGGCGCCGAACTGGCGGGCACCGGGATCTGTTCCGGAGAGGGCGGTATGCTGCCGGAGGAACACGCCGAGAACTCGCGCTATTTCTATGAGCTGGCCAGTGGGAAGTTCGGGTGGGCGCTCGACAAGGTGGCCGACGTGCAGGCGTTTCACTTCAAGCTCGGCCAGGGGGCCAAGACCGGTACCGGGGGGCATCTGCCCGGCGCGAAGGTGCAGGGGAAGATCGCCGAGGTGCGCGGGCTCACGCCGGGCACGGACGCCATCTCCCCGTCGACGTTTCAGGACCTGAACAACGAGGACGACTTTCGCCGTCTCGCGGACCAGGTGCGGGCCACCTCCGGCGGAGTACCGATTGGGGTAAAACTGTCGGCGCAGCATATCGAGGACGATATCGACGCCGCGCTGCGGGTTGGCGTCGACTACATCATCCTCGACGGCCGAGGCGGTGGCACCGGGGCGGCGCCAGTGGTGTTTCGCGACCACATCTCTGTACCCACGATTCCCGCACTGGCCCGAGCCAGGCGTCACCTCGACGCCCGCGGGCGTCGAGACGTCACGCTCGTGATCACGGGGGGGCTGCGCACGCACACCGACTTTGCGAAGGCGCTGGCTCTTGGTGCCGATGCGGTGGCCGTGTCCAACTCTGCCATGCAGGCGATCGGGTGCATCGGGATGCGGGCGTGCTCGTCAAACAACTGCCCGGTCGGCATCGCAACCCAGAAACCGGAACTGCGTGCGCGGCTGCCCGTCGAGCTTGCCGCGCAACGGCTCCACAAATTTTTCGCCGCCAGCGCCGAACTGATGACCGTGCTCGCGCGTGCGTGCGGGCACACGCACCTCAGCGAGTTCTGCACCGACGACCTGACCACGTTCGACCGCGAGATGGCCCATCTCACCGATATTGCCTACGGCGGCGTTTCGCGCTAGCGGCTACGGCGGCAGGTCTTTCCTGGCTCGGCGCCTGCCGGAACGGCGTTGCTCCTCTGGGTCATAGCCCGCCTGGATGGTCAGGGGCGCGAGGCCACGGGCAGGAAACGGTTCTGTTGGGTCATGGCCGCCTGGATGCTCAGGGGCGCGAGGCCACTGGGCAGAAAACGGTTCTGTGGCGCGAGATCCATGGCGAGGCCTGTCAGGATGCGGACACCGGTCGTCGTCGGCCAAGTCTAGGAGTTGTATCGAATGCCTGTATTTCGCCTGGTGCGGCTCGTGCTTCTCGTCGCCGTGGTCGTGTCGACGACCGCTCGTCCCGTCGCGGCCCAACAGGGCGCTCCCGCTGATGGCGAGTGGCGTACCTTTGGGGGTGACCTGGGCAGCACCAAATATTCGCCGCTCGCCCAGATTACGGCCGACAATTTCGAGCGGCTCGAGGTGAAATGGCGCTGGCTGTCGCCTGACGGCATGCTCAGCAAGTCGACACCGGGTGGGGGTGAGTGGAGCGCCCCGATCAGAACGGTGGTCGATGCGTTGAACGAGGACGACCCGAACCGGTGGCGCGACAGCAACGCGCCGCACTACCGCAACTTCAAGTCGGCGCCCATCATGGCCGACGGCATGCTCTACGTGAACACACCGCTCTCCATCGGCGCTGGAATCGATGCCCGTACCGGGGAAACCCGCTGGATCTACAACCCGAAGAGCTACGCGCTGCCTGTCGACTGACACGGACGCGGCCCGGTTATCGTGGCCGGTCTGTGTCGAGCCGCTCCTCCGCTCGGGCGCCACGCAGGATGAGCGGCATGCTGTGGTTGCCCTCGTGACAGGCGTTCTCGAAGAGCGGCCCGACAGCGCGGGTGATCGGAAACGCGACCGTCCATGGCGCGGCGAACGACTCCGGGTCGTCGATGGTGAACTGGTAGTCGAGCGTGCCGTCGTTCGCGATGGCGAACCGCTCCACAACCTGCATGTTCGCGCTGGTGCCGTTGAGCGTCCACGCGCCGTTGAAATTGGCGGACCGCACGACGAGCGTGTCGCCGTCCCAGTGTGCGTACGAGTCGCCTTGCCACTGGCGAACGCGATCAGGTGGGTGGGGGGCCTCGGCGATCCGGATGACGCGGACGTCCCAATTCTGCTCGTGCAGAATGACCAGATGGTCGGGGGTCTGGAAAATCTGCGCCAGCCGGTTTGGCGCCACCGCCATCAGCGGCACCGTCCGACCCATGATGCACCGCTCGTAGCGCTCTCGGTCCTCGGGTCCGTCGGCGGGTCGCGAGCGTGACCGGAGACCCAGCGTCCGGTCTCGGTGCCGGGCGTCGTCCGTCATGGCCGGGAGCCGGCCGTCGGACGGATCCGTGATCATCGAGGTGCGGTCATCCGTGAGCCCCCCCGGCTCCCACCAGTCGGCGTTCAGTTGCAGGTCGCGCTCTTTGCCGATGTCCGTGAGTCGTTGGGGCAAATAGGCGGCGGCCTCGGTTGGGGTCAGCGTGGCCCGGTCGGGGAGGGTTCCGGGACGCTCCAGCGGCGTGCTGCTGCGATATTCCCAGTACCCGCTGAAGTCAGGTACGCCCCAGGCCGTGCGAGGGGTGTCCGCGGCCAGAGCCGCGGTCTGCGCAGTAGATGCCGACGCACCCGGGAACAGTAGATCGATGACGGCGAGGCCAACCACCATCGCCGCGCGCACGCGCACGCCCACGTGGGCCGAGCCGGATACCGTCGCGGAACAGCGCATCGTCGCTCCTTTACTGCTAGGACAGATGCCTGATTATGCCATCCGTGGGCCGCGAGTGGGGGACGGACTGTCTCTCGGGCTGTCAGTCGACGCTGCGGACTTGAATCGCGCTGACGTCGCCATGGCTGGTGGCCACGTCGGAGACGACGACGATGGGCTCGCCGGGCACCAGGCGGTTGTGTCTCTTCAGCCGCTCGAAGGCGTCGACCACGGTCTGTTCCGGCTCGTCTGACAGCTCCATTTTGAACGGCACGACCGACCGAGACAGCCACAGCGCGCGTCGGGCCGCACTGATGTTCGTGAACGCGTAGATGATTGCGCTCCTCGGGCGGAAGCTGCTCACGAGCTGGCCGAGCCGGCCGGTCCGGGTGACCACGACAATCGCGGGGGCGCCCAGCGAATCGGCCAGGCGACAGGCGCTACGGGCCAGCTGCTGTCGCACGGTTCCCGGGATTCTCAAGGTGTGGAACCCGAGGCCTTCTTCCTTTTCCGTGCGTCGTGCGATCTGATCAAGCACTTCCACGCACCGAACGGGATGCACGCCGGTCGCGGTCTCGCCGCTGAGCATGACGGCGTCCACTTGCTCGTACACCGCGTTGGCGACATCGCTGACCTCGGCCCGGGTGGGCATCGGGTGCTCGATCATCGACTCCAGCAGATGGGTGGCGACGATGACCGGCTTCCCAGCGATGGCGCACCGGCGCACCATGTTGCGTTGCGCCACCGGCAGCTCGGCGAACGGGACTTCCACCCCAAGATCGCCACGGGCCACCATGATGCCATCGGTTTCCGCGATGATCTCGTCCAGATTGTCAATGCCCTCCTGGTTCTCGATTTTCGCGATCAGCCTGGCATGATGCCCGCCCGCGTCCAGGATGACCCGGCGCGCCTCACGCAGAGCAGCGGCGCTTCGCACGAACGACACCGCGAGAAAGTCGACGTCGTGTTCGATGCCGAAGCGAATGTCTGCCTTGTCCTGTTCCGAGATCGACGGCAGGTTGACGCGGATCCCCGGCAGGTTGATGTGCTTACGAGACCCCAGCGTGCCGCCATCAAGGACGCGGCAGCGGAGGTCCCGTGGTCGCACTTCCAGCACTTCGAGGTTGATCAGACCGTTGTCCACCGTGATTCGGTCGCCCACCTTCAGCTGGTGCACCATGTCTTCGTAGTCGACATGGATGCTCTTTTCCTCCGGGTTTTCAGATGGCGCGACACTGACTGAAAACTCTTCCCCGACCTCGAGTTCGAGATTCCCGCGTCGTTCCCCGGTTCGGATAGCTGGTCCCTGTAGATCGAGCAGCACCGCGATCGGATGATTCAATTCGCGGCCAAGGTCCTGTATGTGTCGGATCGTGCGCAGGTGGCTGGCATGGTCCCCGTGGGACATGTTGAGCCGGGCCACGTTCATCCCCGCTCTGGCGAGCTGCCGGATGGTGTCGGCCGAGTCGCTCGACGGACCGAGCGTGCAAATGATCTTGGTTTGACGGAAGTCGCGCCGTTCGTTCATGTGGGCAACTATAGCCTGCAGTCCCACACGCGGTCGTGCACCGTAACGCAGATTTAACAGGGGTGTAACAGATGTGAAACCGCCAAGGGCTACCGTACTCACATGAGAGAACAGGAGCGTCACGTTGGCCCGCCCCCCGTACGAGGTCCCCGCGTGAAGGGGCTGGCTCTGGGCGCGTGTCTGACCGGGATCCTCGTGAGCGTGTTCGCCTGCGGCGGCGGCCAAGCGGGGAGCGCGCCGGGCGGCGCCCCCGTCATTGCCGTCGATGGGTCCAGCACGGTGTTTCCGATCGCCGAGGCGGTGGCCGAGGAATACCAGCAGGTCGACCCGGCCGCGCGGGTCACGGTGGGGGTGTCCGGGACCGGCGGCGGCTTCAAGAAGTTCTGCGCCGGCGAGACCGACATCTCCAACGCGTCACGGCCCATCAAGGCAGTTGAGCTCGAGGCGTGTGCGGCCGCCGGCATCCAGTTCATCGAGTTGCCGATCGCCTACGACGGGATCGCCATCGTCGTACACCCGGAGAACGGCTGGGTCGGCACGCTCACGCCGGCCGACCTCAAGCGGATGTGGGAGCCGGCGGCTCAAGGCACGGTCATGACCTGGAACCAGATCAGGCCGGACTGGCCCGACAGCGAACTGCATCTGTTCGGACCCGGCGTCGACTCGGGCACCTTCGACTACTTCACCCAGGCGATCGTGGGCGAAGAAGGAGCGAGTCGCGGTGACTTCACCTCGAGTGAAGACGACAACATGCTGGTGCAAGGGGTGGCCACAGACCCGCAGGCCCTCGGGTTCTTCGGCTACGCCTACTACGAAGAGAACCGCCGCCGCTTGAAGCTGGCCGCGATTGACGATGGAGATGACACGAACGGTGCGGGTGCGATACCGCCGTCTCCCGAGTCTGTGCGTGACGGGACCTACCAGCCGTTGTCCCGTCCCATCTTTGTCTATGTGAATCCAGAGGCGCTGGCGCGGGCGGATGTCGCCGGATTCGTGAACTTCTTCCTGTCCGATGGCGCGCCCCTCGTTCGCGAGGTGGGCTACGTGCCCTTGACCGATGCGGAGTATGCGCTGGTGCAGCAACGGGTCGACGACCGTGTGACAGGGACGATGTTCGGACATGGGGACGAGATGGCGTCGCTCACGACGCGGCTGAGCGGCGGCAACTGAGCATGTCGCGAAGACGGCGTGACCTCGTCGAGCAGGCCATTGAGTGGGCGTTGCGCGCCTGCGCTGGCGTTTCGATTCTTGTGACGATCGGCATTCTGTCGGTGCTCGCCGTCGAGACGTTTCACTTCTTTCGGGAGGTGTCTCCGCTCGAGTTTCTGTTTGGCACCGTCTGGACCCCGCTGTTCTTCCAGAAATCGTTCGGCGTCCTGCCGCTGGTGGCCGGCACCCTGCTCGTGTCCGCGATTGCGATGAGCGTGGCGGTGCCGGCCGGTCTGCTGACGGCGGTGTATCTGAGCGAATACGCCCCCGCCCGGGTCCGTCGCATCGTCAAACCAGTCCTTGAGGTGCTGGCCGGCGTGCCGACCGTTGTCTACGGGTATTTCGCGTTGCTGTTCGTGACCCCCCTGCTACAACAAGTCGTGCCGGGTTTGTCCGGATTCAACGCGCTGAGTCCCGGACTGGTCATGGGGATCATGATTCTGCCGATGGTGTCGTCGTTGTCGGAGGATGCCCTCCACGGCGTACCGCGGGGACTCCGGGAAGCCGCGTATGCGCTCGGCGCGACCAAGATGCAGACCACGACACGCGTGGTGCTGCCGGCGGCGCTGTCAGGGATTTCGGCGGCCGGTGTCCTGGCCGTGTCCCGGGCGATCGGCGAGACCATGATCGTCAGCATCGCGGCGGGACAGCAGCCTCGCCTGACGGCCAATCCGCTCGTGCCGGTCGAGACGATGACCGCCTACATCGTGCAGGTGAGCCTGGGCGACACCCCGGCCGGGACGCTGGCCTATCGGACGATTTTCGCGGTCGGGATGCTGCTGTTCGTCAGCACGTTCCTGCTGAACCTGGTGAGCAACTGGCTGCGTGACCGTTTTCGTGAGGGGTACGCGTGACCCGGCGCCGACGTAATCAATTGCTGGATCTGGCGCTTCATGCGGCGGGCCTCGGGGCCACCTTGCTGGGTCTGTTGGTGCTCGGGGTGCTGTTGTTCGACATCTTCAGCGACGGATTGGGGCGGATTTCCTGGGATTTCTTGACCAGTTTTCCGTCGCGGCGCGCGGAAGACGCCGGCATCTACGCGGCGCTCATCGGGACCGTCTGGGTCATCACCCTGACCGCCCTCCTGGCCGTGCCCCTCGGCGTCGGGGCGGCGATCTATCTGGAGGAGTACGGCGGTGGCGGGCGGTGGGCGCGCCTGGTCGAGATCAACATTGCGAATCTGGCCG
>CALBET010000012.1 GCA_937888665.1 uncultured Acidobacteriota bacterium | reverse complement strand
CCGGCAGTATTTGACCGATGAACAACGCCGATCGGCGGGATGCAGCGCCTGTCGAATGCAGTGTGACTTTCACCACGGGCTGTTAGTCCTGCCGTAGTTGTGACCGGCAGGACTTAGCCCTCTCGACGGCCTCATGACCTCTCGCCAACCTCTGTTCCTGACGCTCCTCCTCTTTTGCATCGGAGCCGCCTTGGCGGTGTTGCCGGCCGCGACCGACACGATGCCACTGGACGAAGTGCGTGCCGGTATGCGCGGCACGGGGGTGACGGTCTTCCAGGGCATGGAGCGGAGCGAGTTCAGCGCTGAGATCATCGGAGTGCTCGAGAACTCGGTGGGGGTGCGGCGGAATCTCATTTTGGCCCGCCTGGAGGGGGGACCGCTGGCCGTCAGCGGAGTCATCCAGGGGATGAGCGGGAGCCCCGTCTATATCGACGGACGGCTCATCGGCGCCGTGTCCTACTCGATGGGGTCGTTTCCGAAGGAGACGATTGCCGGTATCACCCCGATCGAGGAGATGTTGAGCGACGACACCGGACCGGCGTTGCGACGACCGTCGGTGGCGGCCTCGCTGGCGTTGCCCCTCGCCAGCGACATCCTGACGACCCTGTTGCCGGATCGCCTGGCGCGTCCCGGGCCGTTCGCTTCGCGGCCGAATGATGTGAGCGCCACCGGCCTCTCCCCCGTGGATGGAGCCGCGCTCGGCGTGCAATTGCGCCCAATTGCCACGCCCATCGTCATGACCGGCTTCACCGACGCGGCGATGGCCTACATCGCGCCGCTCTTTCGTTCCGGTGGCATGGTGCCGGTCATTGGCGGCGCGCTGTCGGCGCAAGCCTTGCCCGATGGCCCGCTGCAGGCGGGTGACGCGGTCGGGGTCAGCCTCGTCCGGGGTGACCTCTCGATGGCGGGCACCGGCACGGTCACGCTGGTCGACGAGGGGCGCGTCCACGCATTCGGGCATCCGTTCTACAACCTCGGCGCGGCCGGGTTCCCGATGACCAGGGCCTTCATTCACGGGGTCCTGCCAAGTCAGGCGATTTCGTCCAAGATCTCTGCCGTCGGCGACGTGCTGGGGACCATTGATCAGGACCGAGCCACCGGCATTAGCGGCCGGCACGGGCCCGGGCCCCGGATGGTTCCCGTGCACGTCTCGCTGGACTCGCCGGATCGGGACAAGACCGACACGTTCGATTTCGAGGTGGTAGCCGACGATTTCTTCACCCCGCTGCTGACGTACAACGCGATGCTGAACACGCTGTTCACGCACAGTCGTCAGATCGGGGCGTCGACCTATGTCGTGAGCGGCGAGGCCACGCTGGTCGGACGGCCGCCGGTCAGGTTCGAGGAGATGTTCAGCGGTGACAGCGCGACCGTCCTGGCGGCACTGTATATCGCCGGACCCCTGACGGCGCTGATCAACAACGGCTTCGAAGCCGTGACGGTCGAGAGCGTCGACATGTCGATCGCCGCGCATGACGACGTCCGGACGGCGCGACTGGACCGGGTCTGGATTGACGACCCCCGGCCACGCCCCGGCCGCACGATACCGCTGCGGATTGCGGCGCGCACGCGTCGGGGCGAGGAACTCACGCGGACCGTCATGATCGACGTGCCGGCGAACGCGCGCGGGCGTCTCCAGGTGGTGGTCGCCGACGGTATCACGCTGGCCCAGCAAGAGCGCCAGGAGTCGGGCGGGGATATGCAGGCCACGGATCTCGGGCAGTTGATCGAGGCGATGAATACCGCGCGGCGCAACAATCGACTCTACGTTCAGCTTCGTCGGCCTGATGCCGGGGCGGTCATGGGCGGGCGGCGCATGGCGTCCCTGCCCCCCTCAGTGCTCGATGTGCTCGGCACCGACCGGAGTGGCCGAGGTTTCACCCCGCTGCGCACGGCGATCGTGGGCGAATGGAGCGTACCGCTCGACCATGTCATCTCTGGATCGCGCGTGCTCACCATCGACCTGGACCATCCCTAACCACCTCGGCTCCGACCAGATGATCGCCTTTCGCCGTCTCGCCGCCCTCATGTCCAGCCCGGTCCCTCATGCCGCGACCCACGGACCGCGTGGGCCCTCTCGCTGGGGCGTCGTGGCGGCCGGACTGGCCGTCGCGCTGTCGACCGCGGCGGCACCGACCTTCTGGCAGGTCTCGACGCAGGCGGAGTTTCTGCGCGGCGAGGTGGATGCGTTGTCGGTTGACGCGGATGGGCATCTCAGTCTGGGGCCGGTCACCGACACGTTCTTTGATACCACCGCACCCGTGCTCTGGTCGTTGGCCAGGGCGACCGACGATGCGCTCTGGGTCGGGAGCGGCAACGACGGGCGCGTCTACCGGGTCGATCCGAACGGACGCGGCGAGATGGTCTTCGACGCGGACGCGCCAGACGTCTATGCGCTGGCTGCCGCCACGGACGGCGCCGTCTTCGCCGCGACGTCGCCTGACGGAGCGATCTATCGGGTGAGTCCAGATGGCACCGCGTCTCCCCTGTGTGATCCCGACGAGACCTACGTGTGGGCGCTCGCCGCCGCGCCAGACGGCGCGCTGCTCGCGGCGACGGGCGAGCCGGCGCGCATCCTCCGGATTGACCCAGACACCGGGGCGTCCGTCGTCGTGTTCGAGAGCGACGCGACGCACGTCCTGTCGCTCGCCGTGGACTCGTCCGGTGCGGTGCTGGCGGGCACGGAGTCTCCCGGCCAGGTGTTGCGCATCGACCAGAGCGGTCGGGCGTTCGTGTTGTTGGACTCGCCACACGACGAGATCCGCTCGCTCCGCGTTCAGCCGGACGGGTCGGTGCTCGTGGTGGCGGTGACGGGCACTGGCGCGTCGGTCTCAACCGCGGCACCGGCCGCGTCTTCGGAGTCGAGTGCTCCCACCGCGTCGGTGTCCGTGACGACGACCGTGTCGGCGGTCGTCGTGGCCGACGCGGGGACATCGACCGCGGCGGGGGCCTCAACCAGCGGTGCGGCGAGCGGGAGCGGGAAGGGCGCCGTCTATCGTATCGGGCCGGACGGCCTCTGGGACGAGCTCTGGAGCTCGGCGACCGAAACCCCGTATGATGCCGTGCTGGAGACGGATGACCCGGACGGCGGATTGATCATCGGCACGGGCCCTGACGGCAAGGTGTATCGGGTGACCAACGACCCACCACGCACGGTCCTGTTGGGACGGGCTCCAGCAAAGCAGATTACGCGGTTTCTCCAACTCCCCGACGGGTCCGTGCGGTATAGCACCGCGAACCCCGGCAAGGTGATCCGGCTGACGACGGCGCTGGCCGAGCGCGGCACCTATCTGTCTGAAGTCCGTGACGCGGAAACCGTCGCCACCTGGGGCACCCTGAGCTGGCGCGGGTCGACACCGGGCGGCAGCCGAATCGAACTGTCGACGCGGTCCGGCAACACGGGGGTGCCGAATGACACCTGGAGCGAGTGGTCGGCTCCGTCCGACGACGGCTCCGGCACCGCCATCGCGAGCCCGAACGCGCGCTATCTGCAGTGGCGAGCCGCGTTGATCGCGGGGGACGCCCCGCCGTTGCTCACGTCGGTCTCCGCGGCGTATCTGCCTCGCAACCTGAGGCCGGATGTGACCGCCGTCACCGTGCACCCGCCCGGCACCGTCTTCCAGCAGCCCTTCGCGAGCGGCGACCCGCCGGTCGCTGGTCTTCAGGTCGACGAGGCGACCGCGCCGGCGGAGGCCGCCCCGGGCCTGGGTCGGCAGGGCTACCGCAAGGGGATCCAGACGTTCGTGTGGCAGGCGTCCGACGGAAACGGCGATGCCCTGGCATACGCCGTCTCGTATCGACTCGAGGGCGAGCGTGACTGGCATCTGCTCCAGTCCGATTTGCGCGCGACGGTCTTCGCCTGGAATACCTCGCTCGCACCGGACGGTGCCTATCGGGTGAAGGTCACCGCGAGCGACGCGGCTGCCAACTCGCCGGACACCACGCTCGTCGGGGAGCGGGAGAGCCAGGTGTTCGACATTGACAACACCGCGCCACGTATCGAACTGGGCGCCGCGCGAGACACGGGCGGCGAGCGGACCCTCCCGTTCACCGTTCGCGACGACCAGTCACCGATTCAGCGGGTGGAGGTCCGGCAGGGGGGCGACGCCTGGCGCGTGGTGTATCCGACGGACGGTATCCCCGATGCCCTGGTCGAAGAGTTTGAAGTGGTGCTGTCGGGTGACCCGGCGGAGCCGGCCACCAGCGGCGTCATCATCCGGGCCATCGACGCGCTGCGCAACACGGTCACGGTGTCCGGACAATAGGATCGCAAGCATTCGATGAAGCGTCTCGCGATCGGCGTGCTCCTGGCAGCCGGGATGGCCGGCGTCTTCATGTATGTCGGGCTCACCAGAACGTCGGAGTACAGCCGGTTGGTCGAGGCCGGCGATGCGGCCTTGAGTCAGGACGACACCTTCCTCGCCATCGAGGCGTTCAGCGGCGCCATCGCGCTGCGTGGCGACGCCATGCTCGCCCACCTCAAGCGGGGTGAGACCTATCGTCGCCACGGCGACCTCGAGGCCGCGATCCGAGACCTGACACGAGCCCATTCGTTGGAGCCCGCGGCCACTCGCCCGCTTGAGGGATTGGGCGACGTGTCCCAGCAGCTGGGCCGTGACGAAGACGCGGCGCTTTACTATGCCGCCTACCTCGCCATCGACAACCAGACGCCTCGCGTGCTCTACAAGTTGGCCGTAGCCCACCATCACGCCGGTCGGGGCGCACGGGCTCTCCCGCTGTTGCGGCGAGTGATCGATCTCGCGCCCGCCATGCCGGAGGCGCATTACCTGCTGGGGCTCGCCCTGCGCGGTCAGGACCGACAGGACGAAGCCATCGACGCCCTACGGCAGGCGGTGGTGCTGTCCCCTGGATTCACGACGGCCCGCGAAGCCCTGGGCGCGGCGTTCGGGGCGGCCGGCCGCGCGGACGAGCGGGTCGAGCAGCTCGAGGCCCTGGCCGCGCTGGAGCCGGAGCGGTCGCAGCGCGAGGTGGACTTGGGTCTCGCCTATGCCGAGGTTGGCCGCACCGACATGGCGGTGCTGTCGCTCGGTCGCGCCTCGGAGGAACATCCGGAAGAGGCGCAACTCTACTCCGCCCTGGGCCGGGTGTGGCTCGATA
>CALBET010000011.1 GCA_937888665.1 uncultured Acidobacteriota bacterium | reverse complement strand
TGCCCTCATACGTAGCGGGGAGGGTTGAGGATGCTGCAACCGGGGTTCCGGACAGGGTTGATCGGGGTAGCGGCCGCTACCGTGGGACTCGTGGGGTCGTTGGTGCCTCAGACCGCCGCCGCCCAGACGGTCGAGTGGCCTACGTATGCCGCAGACCAGGCGGGCACCAAGTATCTGCCACTCGACCAGATCAACGCCGATACGGTGGACGGCCTGGAGATTGTCTGGCGCCAGCCGGTCATCCCCGACGCTATCCGCAACGGAGTCACCACCCGCGGTCCGGTAGGCTCACAGACCACGCCGCTGATGGCTGGGGGCCTGCTCTATTTCAGCACCGGCCTCGGCACTATCGCGGCGCTCGAACCGACCACTGGAGACGTCGTGTGGAACACCGGTCCGAGCGACGACGAGCGGGTGCGTCAGACCCGCGGCATCGCGTACTGGACCGATGGCGCCACCCGCCGGGTCATCGCCACGCTCGGGCCGAAGCTCGTGTCACTCGACGCGCGCACCGGCGAACGCGACTCCGATTTCGGCGAGGCGGGCGAGGTCGACCTCCGGCTCGGACTGCTCCGCGCGTTCCCGAACTTCTACTGGAACGCCGCGCCGGTCATCGTGCGAGACGTGATCATCATCGGCTCCTTCGTGGAGGACATCACCTCGAATCAGCTCACCGCCAACAAGGAATCGCCGCGGGGAGACGTCCGTGGGTTCGACGTGCGGACGGGCGCACTCCTCTGGACGTTCCATACCATTCCGCTCGAGAACGAGTTCGGGGTCGAAACCTGGGGCGCAGATCCGGTCGACGACCGCGCCTCGTGGGAGTACAGCGGGAACACCAACATGTGGGCGCATCCCACCGGCGACGAAGAGCTCGGTGTCGTCTACTTGCCGCTCTCGACCCCCACCAACGACTACTACGGCGGCCATCGACCGGGGAACAACCTGTTTGCCGAGAGCCTCGTCGCGGTCGACGTCACCACCGGAGAACGCCTCTGGCATTTCCAGGCGATTCACCACGGCGTCTGGGACTACGACTTCGCGTCGTCGGCGGTGCTGATGGATATCACCGTCGACGGTCGGGCCATCAAGGCGGTGGCCCAACCCAGCAAGCAGGCCTTCGTCTATGTCTTCGACCGGGTCACCGGCGAGCCGGTCTGGCCGATCGAGGAGCGGGCGGTCGCGGCCTCGAACGTGCCGGGCGAGCGGTTGTCGCCGACTCAGCCGTTCCCGACGAAGCCACCGGCATTCGAGGTGCAGGGGGTGAGCGTCGACGACCTCATCGACTTCACACCGGAACTGAGGGCCGAGGCCATCGAACTCCTGGGGCAGTACGAGTGGGGCCCCATCTTCACCCCACCGATCGAACTGGACCCGAGGCCCGGCGCCAAGAAAGGCACCATCTTCAGCCCGGGCACCGCCGGGGGCGCCAGCTGGAGCGGCGCCGGGGTCGACCCGGAGACCGGCATCCTTTACGTGCCGTCTGCCTACAGCCAGAACGTGATCGCGCTCGTACCGTCGGAGCACCCGCGAGCCGACATGCGCCTGGTGCGCGAGAAATACACCGCGCTGCCGGGACCACAGGGGCTCCCGATGTTCAAGCCGCCCTACGGACGTCTGACGGCGATCGATCTCAACCGGGGCGACATCGCCTGGCAGGTGCCCAACGGCCAGGGGCCACGCAACCATCCCGCCATCCAGCATCTCGACCTGCCGTGGCTGGGCCAGCCGGGACGGGCCTCGGTGCTCATCACCAAGTCACTGGTGTTCCTCGGCGAGGGCGGCAACACCGGCGTGTCGGCCCTGCCCCAGTGGTACGGGGGCCCGGGCGGCAAGATGTTCCGCGCCTACGACAAGGCCAGCGGCGAGGTGGTCTGGGAAATGGAGTTGCCGGGCGGCACGAGCGGCGCGCCGATGACCTACATGCTCGACGGTCGTCAGTACATCATCGCCACCGTCGGCTGGGACGACATGGCCAGCGAGCTGGTGGCGCTGGCCCTGCCGGAATAAGAGCCAGGCTGGCGGGTGTGGGTGTTCAGAGGAGGTAACGCGTGGGAACGAGACTCTCCGTCCGATGGACGGCCGTCGCTCTCCTGGCGACGCTGACGGGCGGCGCCGCTCCTGCCCTCACGTTCGCGCAGGACGCGGACAACCCCTACACCAGCCGCCTCGACGTGCGGACGGGCCGGCGCTTGTTCGGGGCTCAATGCTCGACCTGCCACGGCCTCAACGCCGCGGGGGGCAACGAGAGCACCGGTCCCGACCTGACCACCGGGCGATTCCGGCACGCCGATAGCGACGCCGGGCTCTTCCGAGTCATCAGGGACGGCGTGCGCAGCACCTCCATGCTCGGGCTCGGTGCGGACGCCGACGAGCAGTCCGTCTGGCAGCTCGTCACCTACCTGCGGTCGCTCGACGTCACGGCCGGCGGGACTCCCACCGGCTCGGCCGAGGCCGGCCAGCAGCTATTCACGGGCAAGGGGAACTGTGCCGGCTGTCACATGGTGAACGGCCGGGGGCAACGGCTGGGACCGGACCTCTCGTTTGTCGGCGACCGACGCGCGCTGGCCGACCTGGAGACCGACCTGGCCGATCCGGACGCCGAACTGCTCCCCCGCTGGTGGACCATGAGAGCCACGGGTCCGAACGGCCAGGTGGTCGAGGGCCTGCGGATGGACGAAGACACGTTCACCTTCCGGATCATGGATGCGGAGGAAAAGCTCCGCGCCTTCTCGAAATACGGCGACTGGACCTACGAGCGAATCCAGCGATCGACCATGCCGGGCTACGCCGACACGCTCACCGCGGACGAACGAAACGACCTGGTGGCCTACCTCTTCTCGCTACGGAGCGAACCATGACCCTGACGTTCATCGCGACGCGCACCAGGATGCTGTCCCGACTCGCCGCCACGTTCGCGCTGGCCGCCGCCGCGCACCCGGTGTCCGCCCAGACCTCGTCCGGTGAAGGCGAGGCGGTCTTCGCCCCAGTGAGCTGGGAACGGCTCGTCCACGCGGCCGACGAGCCGCACAACTGGCTGATGTACAACGGCACGCTCGACAGCCAGCGCTTCAGCCGGCTCGACCAGATCAACACCGCGAACGTGGGTCAGCTCAAGCTGAAGTGGGCCCATCACATTCCGCAGCTCGACCGCGCGGAAACGACGCCGCTCGTCGTCGACGGCGTCATGTTCATCACCGAATCGCCCAGCAACGTCCTGGCTGTCGACGCCGTCACCGGCCGGCCGTTCTGGCGCTACGACCACCCGCTCCCCGACGACCTGCGGGTCTGCTGCGGTCGCAACAATCGAGGGGTCGCCATCCTGGGTGAAACGCTCTACATGAGCACGCTTGACGCGCACCTGGTGGCCATCGACGGCCGCTCCGGCAGCCTGTTGTGGAGCCGGGAAGTGGCCGACTACCGCAGCGGCTACAGCAAGACGGCGGCACCGCTCATCGTGAAGGACCAGGTGGTGACCGGCATCGCCGGTGGCGAGTACGGCATCCGAGGCTTCCTCGACTCCTACGACGCCCAGAGCGGCGAGCGACTGTGGCGCACCAACACCATTCCCGGACCCGACCACCCGGACAATCGGACCTGGGCCGGCGACTCCTGGCGCACCGGCGGCTCCCCCACCTGGATCACCGGCTCGTACGACCCGGAATTGAATCTCGTGTACTGGGGGACCGGCAACCCCGGCCCCGACTGGAACGGTGACGTCCGAGAGGGGGACAACCTGTACTCCGACTCGGTGCTCGCGCTCGACGGCGACACCGGAGAGATGTCGTGGTACTTCCAATTCACGCCGCATGACGAGCATGACTGGGACGCCATCCAGGTGCCGGTGCTGGCCGACATCGAGCTTGATGGCGAGACGCGGAAGGCGATGTTGTGGGCGAACCGCAACGGGTTCTACTACACGCTCGACCGTGAGACCGGCAAGTTTCTGCTGGGCAAGCCGTTTGCGAAGCAGACCTGGGCGGAGGGACTCGACGAGAACGGCCGGCCGATCCGGCGGCCCAACACCTCGCCGAGCCAGGAGGGCACCCTCGTCTCCCCGATGGCCGGTGGCGGCACCAACTGGTGGTCGCCCGCGTTCAGTCCCCGCACGGGTCTGATGTATGTCGATGCCTTCGACGGGGAGGCGGTGTTTTTCAACCGCGAACAGGCATACAACGAGGGCGACAATTTCACCGGCGGCGGCACCGAAACACCACTCCCGATCGAGCACTACCAGAGCGCCATCCGCGCCATCGACCCGACGACAGGCGACGTGCGGTGGGAGTTCCCGATCACGCCGCGGTCCCGGGCTGGCGTGTTGGCCACGGCCGGAGATCTCGTCTTCAGCGCCAGTGTCGACGGCTACTTCTACGCCTTGGATGCCCGTACGGGGGCACCCCTGTGGCACATCTCACTTGGGGGTCCCGTAAACGCCCAACCGATGAGCTACGCCGTCAACGGACAGCAATACGTCTCGATGACCATCGGCAACACGCTCTACACCTTCGGTCTGGATGGAGACGACTAGCGGAAAGCCATGCGACACATCGTTGCGATCCTCGTGATCTGAGCGTGGACGACAAGCGCCTCGGCGGGGCAAGCGGCGTCAGACGGCGAGCAGGTCTACATCGCCACCTGCGCGAGGTGTCATGACGACACCCTTCCGCGCATGCCAACCCGGGACGCCCTCCGCGAGCGGTCGGCGCAGCAGATTCAGACCGCGATCACGAGCGGTGTGACGCGGCAGTTCGGCGGCCCTGTGGGTCTCGAATTTCTCGGTCACGCCGCCATTAGGAACGACTACACCGCCACTTCCGGCACCTCGCCGTCGGTCAGCAGCTCAGGTTCTGTGGCATCGCGAATCTCCTCGACGGAGACCCCGGGCCGCGTTCGAGCAACAGGAGGCCGGCCGGTGTGACCTCGATGACGGCCAGCGACGTCACGAGCGTGTTCACCGCGCGTTGGCCGGTCAGCGGCAAACTGCATTCGTTCAGGATCTTCCTGTCGCCGCGCTTTGCCACATGACCCCTGACGATCAGCACCTGTTTGGCCCCGGTCTGATCGGTAAATGCGCCCGTCACGAGGGGGCGCGGG
>CALBET010000010.1 GCA_937888665.1 uncultured Acidobacteriota bacterium | reverse complement strand
TCAGGACGGGCGACGCTCGCTCAAACCACAGCAGAAACATGACAGCACCAAAATTCCAGGGAACCCCCTTCGCCTCACGCCTGTTGCGGCATGCGATGCGCGACCGAGCGCTCCGTGAGACCGGGTCACCAGACTCGCGAACGTCGCCGATGCTTAGACACTGGCGCGATGGCATCCACCCGTGGGTACGCGAGGAGACGGAGCGACATGTACAAGAGACGGGCCTGCGGCTTCACGGCTACGTCGCCGCGTTGAACTCATCAATGGCGTTCGGCTTCAATCTCTTCATGCCACTTCGGGTTCACGATCCGTCACCTTTGGCTAGGCTGCTAGGCAAAGCCCTTGGCTTCAACGTGCAGGTGAGCGACGTCGAGTTCGAGTTTCAGGGCCCCACCGGTGTGTTGGCGGAGTGCGCTGGCGAGCGCCCCACAGCACACGAGAAGTTCACCGCCAGCGACGTCGCAGTCCACGTCACCGACGATGCCGGCCGCGTCGGAATCGTCTTGATAGAGATCAAACTAACGGAAGGTGGCTTCACGCCTTGCGGCGGCGCGGACAGCAGCGCCAACCGCCGCAAGGATGTCTGCGGCTCGGCGGCGCAGTTCTTCACTGAACCGGATGCCTGCTATTTACGGCGAACGCGGCACGCAAGCAGAGATCGGCGCTACTGGTCGATTCTTGAAGCGGCCCACGGCAGCGTTCGCGCCGCATTTCCGGGCTATTCGGGCGATGCGTGCCCATTTGTCGGCGACTTCCAGCAACCCATGCGAAATCACGCTTTGGCGCTGGGGCTGCTGCAGTCAGGCGAAGTCGGCTTCGTGGCCTTCGGGCTCGTCCATCACCCTGACAATCACCATGTCGTCGAACCGTGGCGGCGCTACTGCGACATGGTCGCTGATCCCTCCATGCTCTTCCGCATCCCCGCAGACCATCTGCTAGACACCTGCGAACAGGTTCGTGGCGAGTGGCCAGCGTGGGCCGCCTACATGCGGGCGCGATACATGATAGCGGGTCGATGACCCGTGCAGGAGTCAGGATGAGCAGCAGTTTCGGAAGAGGTCTCTCGCCCGGGTTCATGGACAACCTGCTCCATGGCCCGTGTCGACTGCTACTTGATGCAGCGGCGCAGGCCGGCCTCGATGTGCGGCTGCGCGGCGACTACCTAAATTTCTATCTGCATGGTCGTTCTCTCGCCAAGCTTTCCGGTAGACAGCGAGGTGGCCCGAAGCTTGAGATACATCACAAATACCTCGTTGAAACCCGCCTAGCCGAAGAGGAAGGACACCGGAACGCCGGGCCGTACGTCAGCTTCGACGTCGATGACGCGCTTGCAAAAACCTACGTCGGTGCCGTCGATGAAATCGTGACGCGAGCTGTGGCGTACAGTGGCTCCGAGGAAACAGTCGAGGCGAAACTAATGCGGCAGAACGGTGTGCTGGCGCCGATCTGCTGCTTCGACCGCCAAGTGCAGGTACCTGGTGCTACCGGCAAATTGGACATGATGGGACTTCACGGTGGCGACACCCCGACGATGGTCGCGATCGAGCTGAAATGCTATCCAGATCCACGGATTCAGGGCGTGCCCAAGCAGCTACTCGACTACCTTCAGATCTTCGATCCGAGCGGGGATGGCCTCCGACCGGACGTCGCTGAATCCTACAAGCTGGTCTGCGACCAGCTCCGTCGGCTTGGGCTCTCAGGACCAGATCCAGCCGCCATCTTCGCCGGCATGCCGGTTCAGGGCCTTGTTGTCCTCACCAGCAATAATCCGCGTTCACAGCTGTTGGAACGTGCTCATCAGCAAGCGGCGCGACTGTCCCGACCTATCTACTTGTGGCAGCCGGAGCCAGGTGAGGACGCACTTCGGATTCCTGAGCGTACATCATGGGTGCGTATGGGAAGTTAGGCTCCTGCGGACCCGGATCGAGTGCCGAGGCCTTCGAGCCAAAGCGCCCGGGTTCAGAGCGCGTTCTGCTGGCGCGCTCTGGTTTGACATCCCAGCGCTCACTGCCGATCCTCGCGGCACAGGACGCCAAACGAGAACGTGCAATCCAGTCAGCACGGTCTGGAAGCTCATGGGGACCCCGCCATTCGGGAGCCAGCGCTCAGACAACGTAGCCCAGGACGCTCATGCTCCCCTCCCCTCTAGCCACCCAGCTCCGCCAAGGCCTCGCCG
>CALBET010000009.1 GCA_937888665.1 uncultured Acidobacteriota bacterium | reverse complement strand
CCCCACTTGCCGGCGCAGATCGGGCCAATGCCCCGGGCGATGCTGACCTCGTTCGAGAGGGTCAGGCCGCAGCAACCGCAGGGGATCGTCAGCGAACGCCCCTCGGCGATGGCCAGCGCCAGACGGGCGGCGCGGCGGGCGGCATCCGACTGGATGGCGGCGCGGGGGTCACGCTCGATTTCGACCAGCTTCCCGACGAGGTCGGCGGGGGCGTCGCGGCCCGGCTGGAACACCTTCCCGACGATCTTGCCGGCGTACTGACCGTTCACCTTGACGTAGAGGGCGCCGGGGTTGCGGCCGGTCAGGGGGGCCAGCGAGAGGTTGACCTCGTCGACCGTCATCTGAGCCTTTACGGCCCCACCAGCCACGACCGCATCGAAGGCGGCACGGATGTTGGGGAACTCGACCGAGGTGGTCTGGCGGGCCGGATTCTGGCCCTGCTGGGCACGCTCGGCGTCGCGGGCCATGCAGTTCTCGATGGCGGTGTACTGGTTGGGGGTCAGGTCGCCGTAGCGGATGACGGCCGAGTACATGCTGGCGGCGAAGTCGAAGCTGTCGGCCTTCGCCTCGATCCACGCAGCGACGGCGGCCTGCACTTCCTTGAAGGAGACCCAGCGGGGGTCGGTGAGGCTGGCGCTCTGTGCGCGGGGCGCGACGCGGGCGAGGCGGCGATTGTGATAGTAACGGTTGGGGCCGGAGCGCTCGCCGAAGCTGGCGCTGGAGGGGCGGTAGTAGTTGCTATTGAAAAACGACATTTATCTGATCCTCATTGGGAGCCGGGAGAAGTCCCGGCGCAATCTCAATACAGGACACCGCCGGACCTGTCAACAGTATCCTGTCGAATTATGACAGGCTCCCCCAGTTGGCGCCGACGCTGGCCTCGGCAATTACCGGTACCTCAAGGGGGAGACAGTTCTCCATGATTTCGATGATCTGCGCCTTGAGTCGTTCACCCTCCCCACCCCTCGGGAGGCTCTTGTCCGCCTCGTCGTGGACGGTGATGTTGATCGGGATACCGGCCTTACGCAGTTCGATCAGTGCCATCTTCATCTGGTCGGCAGCACTTCCCTGAATGACGCCGTTCAATGCCTTGTGTATGCGGGCATAGTTGCCGTCAGGATACTTCTCGAACCGGATGCGCCGTCCGAGGATCGTCTTGACGTAGCCGCGCCGCTTCGCCGTGTCTTTCGCCAGCTCGAAGAGGCCCTTCATGAAAGGCACCGACGAGGCGTGGCGGTCGAGGAGTCGTTGACCTTCGTCGCCGGCCACCTCCAGCTCACGCCCATTTCGAAGTGTGATCATCTTGGTTGGAAGTCCAAGCTGCCGACACAGTGATGCGCCCTGCATGCCGTAGGCGAGGCCAAGGTTGATCGTCTTGGCGTGCCTGCGCTCGATGCCCATCAACGCCGCACACTCGCCATGGAGGTCGGTCATCGGGTTAGAGCGGAAGCGGGCAACCATGCCGACGGCGCCATTCTGTCGTGCCAGCGCCGCGAAGTGTACAGTGAGACGCGGCTCCTGCGAGGCGTAGTCGAGTTTGAGCCAGTCCTCGCCGGGCTCCGGGACGAAGCAGGATCGGATCGCCGGCCCGATGTCGGGATCGCGGATCGGGATGTTCTGGAGGTTCGGGTTCGAGCTGGCAAAACGTCCTGACCCAGTGCCAAACATCGAGTCGTTGTCTTCGTCGTTGTGGCGTGTCGGATGAAACTCGGCGTGTATTCTCCCGCGGTATGCGTACCCCTCAAGGTATCCTTCGATGAAGGTACCGACGGCCTTGTCGTACTTCCGTGCCATGAGGATAGACTTCGATACAGGAGAGTTGATCGACTCAAGAACCTCACGACGAACCGAGTCGTTCCCTAGGCCGGTCTCGCCCAGCACGACGTTGGGGTTCTCTACACGAAGCGCCTTGATCGCCGCCTCGTTCTCGAACGGCGACATATTAACCCCAGTCTCCCGATGAATGGCGAGAAGACTTGAGTTACGATTTGTGGTGAATAGTCTTTTAAGTTCCGCCGCTCGATCCAGATCGACACGCACGCCGAGTTTTCTCATGTCGGTGACGACCATCGTGCATTCGCTTTCGAGGTCGAGGACCTTCTGCAGGTCTTCCTTCTCGATTTCCGGCATCAGCTTGTGATAGAGGCTGTAGGTCAGACGCGCGTCGTCGATGGCGTAGGGTGCCACCGCCCACGACGGCATCTTCTCCATGTTCTCCATCGGCTTGGGGATGTGATGTTCCTTCGCCCACGCCGCCAGCGTGTCGCTGCTCTTGCCCTCACCGAGGTAGTCGCGCGCCAGAGAACCGAGGGAATAGCTTCGACGATGCTCGTCGAGAAGATACGCCATCGTCTGGACGTCGACGGGGGCGTTGGCAAACTTGACATGGAAACGCTGCAGCCAACCGACATCATAGGAGGCGTTCGCCATGATGAAGATGACATCAGGCTTCGCTGCCTGCGTGGTGATCCATCGCAGGAAAGCTAAAAAGTCCAAGTTGCCTTCGGCATGCTCCACAGGGAAGTATCCCGACACGTTCTCGCCGTAGATCGAGGCGCCGCAGATAAATCCCTCCCCCACGCGCGCCCACGACGAGCCGCGCTTCATCGCAATGCCGGGGTCTTTCGTCTCAAGGTCGAGCGCGACGAAGCCGTGCAGCTCGGGGAACGACGTCGGCAGGACAAACGACTCCGGCGGCGTCCAGATGCGACGAACTGGAGGAAGACCCAACTCGTCCTGCAGCGGCGACTCGATACGACGAACCATCAGACTACCCATTCGCTTTTATTTTATTTTCCGTTGCGTCGATCACAAAGGAACCCATGTCCCCCATCGGCATCATACCCTCGCCGACCGTATCGTCGTCGCTCTCTATCGCCGACAGGTTCCACTCAAGAACAGAATGTTCCGGTTGGGTGATCGTCACCGACTCCCCCGCCCAAGTAAAACGTCTCAGGCCCCTGTAATGTGGCTTAACAGACGACTCCTTGCCGCTCGGCAGTACTCTCGTGTGGCCTTCGACAGCATGAAATATGGGCCGCGTCTTGCCCCGCTCGTTCACGACCTTGTCTCTGTTCTTGAAGAAGTAGGGCGTCCTTTTTAACGCAACTCCGAAGGACACTGATATGTTGTCGCGCTCTGCCCGGACGTGAAACTCCTTATCCGTCTCAACGTATCCTGTGGTTATGTAGAACAGAAAGGCGCCAAACTCAGCGGGGGTGCTCCCCCATGTTTTTTTGGCCTCTTTTTCTTTTTCGGAGTCCTTCTCTTTTTCGGACGTCATGAAACGCCAATGAATTTCAAGCCCATGAGACATTCCCCACGTCACTCGTGAGAACGAGCCGCCCCTCGGTAGTATGCAGTGAGAGACCGACCGCTCCGGAATGACCTGAATACTGCTGTCCTTGACCGCCACGAGATATGAATAGCCCACGGCGCGACCCTTCGATGTGGGCGTATAGACGAGAGTGACGCGATAGACGGCACGAGAACCCATAGGGACCGCTATGTGCGGAGAGGCTCTTGTGACACGACAAAAATAAACACACATGGAGACTTTTTCGCCTTCCACCGGGGGAAAGTAGACCATCGCCGCGGACGGCAAGAGTCTCACGAACCGGCGATAGGCGTCGTCATCGGGCGCTATCCCGTTGGCCACAAGACGGACGCCAACCTTTGCGTGGTATCGATAGGCGTCGTCATCGAGCTGTCTGAACTTCCGCATTATCCTGCGCGCAGTGGGAATCTCCGAGAGGAGATTGTCTAAGTAGTAGAACGATGTCTTCTCGTGATTAGTTTTCTGGTTTCTGTGACGTGTTTTATTCTCTACAGAAAACGCGACAACTACTGACCGCGTTTCGGACGATGGCGCCGTCTCTGCTGTACTCACCCGATCTGTCTCCGGGACACGGCTCCGCCGAGACGGCCATATCGAGGACCAGACACGCGATGCAAAACGGAAGATAGATGACATCATGGTCGCTCCTGTTTCTGCAATCCGCCTTGCTGCTTCTTCCGCCTCTGTGGGGGAGGTCATGCGTCCACCCGCATCAACTTCCTGATCAGCGTGGCGTACCGCGATCCGGCGGGGGAGGCGTTCACCGATTCGGACAGTGTTCTGACCAGCTCGGCGCCGTGTCGCCTGATCAATTCCTTTCGAAACGCTTCGAGGTCGCGGAACCGCGCGAAGAATGTCCGCCGGCACAGGCCGCACTCGGCGCATAGTTGAGGCACCATCGCAGCCCAGTTGCCGTCACGAACGATCAGCGTGAGGCCGGCAACAAGGAAGGCCTCCCGGTTCCGGGCCGACCTGAGTCGTCGACCGTCCATCTGCGTCGGAAGCCCCGTCCGGGACTCCTCCGGGAAAATTGTGTCTGCCGGCTGTGCGTGGTCGGTCATGTTGCGCTGTTTCCTTTGTTGTCGTCGACGATTTTATAGGCCTGCGATCCCGGCAGGTTTTGCGCCAGCTCGCCGCGCGCGATGCCCGACGTGACATCCTCGTGAGTGCTGATGTCTCTGTACCAGACGCGATCACCTTTCACGCGCCAGTAGAAGTCGCCGGAACGCTGGCCCCACTCGACGTTCCTTGCCGCGGTGGTCGCGTACTTGGCGACGCCAATCTCACGGCCGGTCACGAGTGACTTCACCTTCGCGATGCCGCGCCTGTCGACGTCGGCAAACGGCAACGACTCCTGCTCGCTGGTGTAGGTCATCCGCTTGATCTTGCGAGCGCCGCTGTGGGAATTGTAAGGCTCCCACCCATACCAGTTCGGGCGCGCCGCCGCGCGGGCCTCCGCCTCGTCACGCGCCTTGCGTTCGTCGGCGCGGGCAAGAGCTTCCTTCACCGCGCGCTTCCGGGCGTGACGGAGACGACGATCCTCGAACGCCCAGTTGCGGTAGCCTTCGGCGAGTCGTCCGTAGTAGAGGTCGCTCGGCGCCTCGGGGAAATCATCTTTCTTGATGTAGGTGAAGCAGCGTATCGCGCGGCCGTCTATTGTGAGCGCCGTCACGAGGTAGCGGTCATAGACGCGACCGAGGCCCTCCCGCTTGTCGAGCGTCTCGACGTCGGACGCTGTAAGTTGATAGATGCCGACCAGCGTCGTCGAGTCGTCGTCAGGGATGATCGTCGCCACCATCGCGAAGGCCAGCCGGAACCCAAGCAGCTTACCAGACGCAACAATCTCGGCGCGGGGGCAACGAGACGTCATCTGGTTGAAGCCGAGGTTGGAGCCGTAGGCGGCATAGGCATAGCGCGTCGCGATGTGCCCGGCCGGGTGATGCGAGACCTTGAGAACCGTGGTCGGAATTTCGTTGGGGGTAGGTGTGGTCATTTGAATTTCCTCATTGGGCGGGAGCGACAGGATACAGCTTGTTGGCAACAGAAGTAAAGTATTGATTTGTTTCCTCGGAAATTTCTTGCATTCGCCTGACTGTTCCAAAAGAACAGCCCAACACTTTGGCGGCATCTGACATCAGGATTCTTCGACGACGAAACACGACATACTTATTGGCTCTGGTATTTCGTGACTGTGCCAGACGAGTCGTCCACTGGCAGTTTTCTGGAGAGTAGCCCCTATTATTATCCTTACGATCCAACGTAAGGCCGGGGCGCCACCCATGCGTTGTCGACCAGATGTAAAATGACTTGAAATTACCTCTCCATTCACGACACAACCTAATGCCGCGTAACCCATAGTATTTGTAGTCTCGATTGTTTTGGTTGTAGCAACGGCTCTTCATGTTTCTCCATGCTTTATGGAGAATATGGTCCGTCAATCCATGCTTCATATTGTTTTTGGGGCCGCACCCGCAGGACCGGGACGTTCCGTTGCGTAGATTTCCAGAGGACATGCGCCGTGTTTTTCCGCAGGCGCATTTAATCAACCACGCACGTTGTCTTTGCGTGCCTATGGTTCCATCCTTCCGAAGGACGGTCCATAGGCCAAATGTCTCTCCTGTGATATCCATCATCTTACTACCTCAAAGTTGTCTAATAGTCGCACAAACTTATGTGGTAGAAAAGTCCTCCAATCTCTGCCTATAGAAGGCGCTGGACTCGGGGCTGGCGCCCTGCAACACGCTCGCCTGACGCAGCACATCGAACACGCTCGCCCGATCCAGCACATCGAAGAAGTCGCTGGAGGGGCGTGGGGCCGGCGCTGCGACCGACGGTGCCGAGGGGTTGACCGTCACGCGCTGGCGGACCTGCGCCGGGAGGCTGAATATCGCGGCTCGGCTGCGGGCACCATTGGCGGCGACGTAGGCCAGCTCGCCATTCCGTTCGGTGGTGATCAGGTGGGCGCCGTTGCGACGCAGCCAGTGGGCCGTCACACGGAGGCGGGTATCCGGCCACCCGAAGTTGCGGGCGTCGTTCTGCGTGACCACGCCGCGCTCCTCGATGGCAGTCAAGAACATGTCGTAGTCGGTGTCCCGCTCGATGGTGGGGATCGTCCCCGGCGCGACCCGACCCACGACGACGCTGGTGGTCGCGGCGGCGGCGCGGCGGCGCTGGTTGCGGATGATACGGGCCGGCCCGACCGTGGTCGGGGCGGGGATCGCGGTCGCCGTCGTGGGCTGCCGCACGATGCGAAGCGTCTCGGCGACGAAATCACACAGGAGGCGATAGAAGCCGATGATCTTGGTTGGGTTCAAGGTGCCGCTGTGCTGGCGAAACTCAATGCGCTTGTCGCCGACCGGCTTGTCGAGGTGTTGGAGATTGACGGCGGCGTAGCGCTCGCCGTGACCCCACGACTCCCGGCTGTTGGGGTTCGAGGCGGCGCGGGTCACCTTGTCGAGGGCCGCACCGGTCAGGGCCGCCCCCCACCGGGTCGAGTGGCGCGACGACGGCAGGATGGCGTTGAAGTCTGCGATGCGGGCGGTGTAGCGCCACGCGATGGCCGCCGCCTCATAGGGGGTGATGTCGCGGGCGTCGAGGTGGATGTGGAAGCCGCAGCTGCGGTTGACGTCGTAGCCGTTCTGGCCAAGCCACGTCGCGACCTTACGGACCTGCTCCAGCGACTCCTCGGTGCCGGGCAGCGTCGGCGCCACGACTTCGAGGGCCTGACCGACGGGGGTCAGGGAGACGTCTGGCTTGATCTGCCAGACGTCGTAGTTCGCGTCGAAGTGGCGGTCGGTGCGGACGGCCCGGAAGCCCATCGCGTTGATGGCGCGGGCGATGTTGGTGCCGCTGGTCTGGTAATCGACGCGGGGATTGAAGCATTCCAGCTCAAGTCCGAAGGCACGAAGGGTGGTCATTTCAGTTCCTCATTGGGGGCCGCCGTGGGCCGGTGCAGTCTTATACTTCGAAAACGACTCGCGACGCAATAGCTATCGTGTGGATTTTCCAAATAATCCAACCCTTACAAATCAACCTATTGATGGCGATGCACATTGCGTACATCATGTAGTGCTGTCGATTTTTGTGGACAACGCCGAGGCGTCGGAGGATGATGCGGGGCGCCTCATAGCCCGGCGTCCACAAGTAGGGCTCAATCATGAAAGGATCGATAAATGGCTTTGAAAACGACTGTCTTCGAGGTTGCCCTCGACAACGACCGCGCCGAGATTGCCTTCGGGCTCCGCGTCGCGGTGGTCGAGTATCTCCGCAACCGCTTCCGCAAGAAGCTGGCCGGGGCCGAGGATGCCGGCGTCGACAAGATGACCGCCATGCAGCGCTTCTCGCTGTCCTACGCAGGCGCCGCCCGGGGGTATCGCCTCCCGAAAGCCATCCCGGCGTCGTTGGTCTCGTGGGCCGGCTACGTCGAGTACAACGACTCGGTGGAGTGGTTCCCGTCCGCACCGAGGGGCACCATCGGTATCTTCGATAAGGAAGCGATCAGCACCCTCCCCGGCAACGTCGCCCTGATCAAGATGGGCGGCGTGAACTTTGCCGGCGTCTTCGAAGGCGCGATCCCCTCCGACGTCGTCGAGGTCCGCATCACCGTCCTCGACAGCGGGAAGTATCAGGCCACCGTGGTGAGCGGCCGTCCCGACGACGGCAGCGATATGCGGGTGCCGATGCCGAGTGAGCCTGAGACACAAGACGCCTGATCTTTCAACCGGGCGGCGGGATGGTCTCGCCGCCCATCTTTCTGGAGACCTCATGACACAACGACTCGCCGACGAAATCATCAAGTTGCGGACACTCAACCGCAGCATCAAGTACGCCGAGGCCGCCCTCGAAGAGTTGAGCGGCCGGAAACGCACGCTGGAGACCGAAGTCCTCCCGGCGATGTTCGCCGAGGCGGGCGTGCGCTCGTGGGAGCTGCCCGACGGCGGCAAGGCGACGCTCTCCACCAAGGCGCGTGGCTCCCTCCCGAAGGAGCCGGAGTTGCGGAAAGCCGCCATCGATTGGCTGGTCGAGAACGGACACGAAGGTCTGATCGAGGCGAAGATCACCGCAAGCTGGAACCGCAGTGAGCGGGATAAAGCTATCGCGATCTATGAGCAACTCCGCCAAGACAACAGCGTCAAGCTGGCGCTCGACGAGGGCGTCAATCACATGACACTCAGCAAGATGTGCAAAGACGCCGTCACGTCGGGGCAGGAAATACCTCTCGAAACCTTAGGTGTCGTGGTGATGCCTGAGGTGTTGATCACCAAGGAAGGGGCTATCGATGACGACCAATAGAACGAACGAAGTGGCGACTCAGGCGGCGGGAATGCCTGCCGTCAGTGACGAAGACCTCGCACTGATGCAGGGTCAGTCGCACGCCAGCGATTTCACGAAGGATGATATGGCGACGCCGTATCTGACCATCGTGCAGGGCACCTCGCCGTACGTTAAGCGCAATGAGCCTGAGTTCATCCCCGACGCGCGCGAGGGTGATATCCTCGACACGCTGACACTTAGGCTCCGGACCATCGCGGCGTTCATCCCGGCGAAGTACGAAGTCCACTACACCGAGTGGAAGCCCAACCGCGGCGCGATGGTGAAGCAGTGGGGCACCGACTCCAGCGGCTACGATGCGGCCGAGGGCGACTTCGGGACACGCAAGACAGCGGGAGGCAACGACATCACGCCGTCCTACGTCTACTTCGGCCTGCTGATCGACGACCAGACGGGCGGCGGTCTCCCGGTGATCCTCTCGCTGACCGGGACGCAGGCGAAGAAGGCGCGACGACTCAACGCCCTCATCAATGCGCTCGAACTGCCGGCCCCCGGCGGCGGTGTCTTCGAGCCGCCGATCTACGCCCGCATCTATCAGCTCACCACCGTCCCGGAGTCAAACGACCTCGGAAGCTGGAGCGGCTGGAAGATCGAGCCCGGCCCCCTGACGTTGACGACACCGACCGGTCGCAGTCTCTTCGCGAAGGCGAAGGCGCTCCGTGATCAGGTCGACAGCGGGACGGTTCGAGCTGCGGCGCCGACGCCGGCCCAGCGGACGGCTACCGAAGGCGCCGCGGACGCGGATATTCCTTTTTAGATGGCCGCATCGGCTTCGTGCGACGATTCATCGAGCGGCGGGGAAGGTACCTTTCCCGCCGTCTTCTTGTTCGCATAGCCAAGCCGCTGCGGCCGAAGTATATCCTGTCGGGTAATGCCTCACGATGGAGACTGCAACAATGACCAGAAGCTATTTTATCCTGCTCGACAGGGTACCGAAGCCGGGTGAGTTGAACTGGACGTCGGTACCGACGCTCCTGACGATTTCGGATTTGTGGGACGCAGCGCGGACGACTCACGCCGGGCTGCTGTTCCGGGTTCGGTCGGATAAGTCCCCCGGCGACGACCTCGGGACGGGGGACCGCATCGAGTCGTGCGCCGGCCTGATCGATCCCAGCTCCCGCTGGCGCGCCGTCGCGGCTCTCGCGCGGCTTGGTCTCAACAGTCTCCAGTTTGCGCCCCTCGCGCAGGCCTGCTGGCAGGCCTACGGGATGATTTCCACCAAGCACCCGGCCAGCATAGCTCCCGGCGAGAGGATGGCCGTGGTGGGCGAAATTCGGGCCGCTATGGACAAGATACCGGAGGATGCAGGGCCGCAGGGTCACCATGAGGCGGGCGTCGGGGCGATGATGATCCGTCTGGCTCACTGCGACAGTGATCTGGAGGCGGTGATGGTTGTTCCCAACCGCGCCGGGATGATGATCAATGTCGATCCGACAAACGAGGGCGGCGTGCAGGAGCGGATGGCCAGCATCGACATCGAGGCCTCCGCCTTCATGTTGTGCGAGGCGAAGGGGCGTCTGTCCGAGAAGGCGCCGGGGTGGCTCTACGCCCCGATGCCGGCGCTGCCTCAGGCCTCCGCGGTATCGCCCGAAGCAGCGCCGCCTGAGTCGTCGCGGGCGGACGAGGACGAGGACTGAGCCTCCCTGACCTTGGCCAGAACCTCGATGTGCTGCTGCTCGGCCTGAGCGTAGGTCGAGCAGCGACGGCTTCTCCCGTCAAGTCTGCCGCCGAAGACCATCGTCTCGAACAGAATTGGGGGTCCATCGCCGAAGCTGTAGTCCAACCCAAGGAACACCGTCGAGACCTTCATTGTGTCGACGATAGACTTGGCGACGAACCTGTTGTCCATTTCGAAACGATTCGCCCACTCGATCAGATCATCGATCCGATGCACCGTCTTGTCGGCGTTCAGGACGTAGTGATGCATGCGTCGCTCCTCAGTTGCAGTTGACGTAGCGCTGACGGCCGCCATTGACGTAAGTGATCGTGCAGGTACGGACGTTGCCGTTGGCGTCGGTCATGGTGACGGTCTCGGTCCAGCTCTGCGCGCGGGCGTCGTTGTAGGCGAGACCTGCGCCGAAGGCGACGGCGAGGGCGTAGATGAGGATGGTCTTGATCATGAGTAGGTTTCCTTTCGTGGGTTTTTGTCGTGCCATGTGTCAGTCTCCTTAGGAATTGCCCGGCAGCGGGAATAAGTAATTGAGTCGTTGGTGGGGTGGACTTGGCTTCGACGGGTTTCCCCTCCACCTCACCACCTAACGCTACCACCATCGCGACCTAGCACCTCTAGGCTTCGTCCGTTTTTGCGGGGAGTCGCCCCGCTTCCCTTCATCGGCCGGCGTGCCGACTAGCCCCTGACTAACCGGGGCACGTCTCGATCATACCCCCACTGTCGTGGTGATGAACTTATCGAAGGCTACCGGCTTCTTCCCCGGCAACACTACAGTCTGGTTCGCGACATCGACGACGACGTCGCGGCTTTCGTCCTCACAGGCGCGGCTCGCGATGCCGAAGCCCGTCTCCGCCCGGAGAGATTCGTCCGCCGTGGCGCCTTCGGCCTTGAGCATTTCGCAGAACAGGATGCGAGCCAAATAGGCCTCATCGTTCCATCGCAGCTTCCGGCCGAGGGCGCGCCGGACAATCGCCGGGAGGCGGCTGCCCTGCCAGTGCGAGTAGAGGAAGACTTTAGAATCGTCGCTCACGACGACGACGTGTGCGCGGTCCCCCATCTTAGGCCGCCAACGCTTCGGCGTTGAGCTGGCGGGCGGTCACCTTCAAGGTGATCGTCTCGGTGACCGTCGTGTGCGCCGCGATGAATTGCGGCGACAGCTTCGCCCGGACGGCGGCCTGATCGAGCGTCGCGCGCTCGCCGGCAAACACGTTCGCCTCGAACGACTCGCCCTGATAGCGGCCGACGCCGTTCGACTTGAGCTTCTTCTCCAGATCGGCGAGCTGCTTGAGCTGCGGCGCGAGGGCCGCCTTGAGGGCGCCGATCTGATCGACGAGGCGGGCGTTGGGAAGTGACGTTGACATGATTGCAGGCTCCTCATTGGGCTGGGGCAGGATGCCCCGGTGGCATCCTTCTACAGGAAGCCCCCGGGGGTGTCAACACTATCCTGACGATTTAGTCAGAGCCCCTTGGAGGCTTTCAGGAGTGCGCGTCGTTCGGCGTCGATCCTGATCAACGACGCCCGCGCAATGTCCCGCTGGTGGATGTAGGCCTTCGACATCGTCTTGATGTCGCCGGCAGCCGACGCCAGACGACTCAGCTTCGACAGCTCGAAGGCCTCCCGGAGGTCCAGATCGGCGTGGGCGGTCATTCGATTTCCTTTCGAGCAGCGGCGATCAGCGCGAGGATGGGCTTGACGTACTCCTCAATGTTGGCCCAATCCTGATGCGACGGGTGCCAGCTGCCGGTGGCGTTTTCCTGATAAACCATGCCGCGCAACCCCTTGTCGGCGGCGTCGATGATCTTCTTGCCGATGGTCATGACTGCTCCCCCTCGCGACGCAGGACCTCAGCCTCGGCGGCCAGATCGAGACCGCCCCGACGACGGCGCCGGGGAGGCCTGTTTTCCGGCCGCTGGGAGGGGTTCTGGCGAGAAGGGTCCGCTGGTCCCGCCGACCGCGGCTTCGCCCTCAGGCGGCCGTTCTCGTCGACGTAGCGCACGGCCTTCTTCGTCAGGACGAAGATGTAGGGGCGGCTCATGACTTCTTCTCCTCCTGCGCCAGAAACAGCGTCGCCAGAGCGTCGATGGTTTTGGGGATCGAATAATTGTGGGAGATGCCAGTCAGCGCAGCGTGGCGGGCGGAGAGGGTCTCGGAGACCCGGGAAAGTTTGTCGCGGGTCTCCCCGGGGATATCCAAGAGCCTCCGACGACCGCCCTCCCGATATCCATGCTTATCCGGTTTTCACCCATGACGACTAGCCAAGGTATGATGTTTCCAGTCGCCAGAATAAAGGTCGGCGTAGGTTGGCCCTTCGCCGTTCGTGCCGATGCCCAAGAGCGAGCGGAAGGCGTTGAACGGGTAGAAGCGCCGGTTAAATCTGAACGTGAACTCGTTGAGGTAGGCTTGAAGGTGTTTGGG
>CALBET010000008.1 GCA_937888665.1 uncultured Acidobacteriota bacterium | reverse complement strand
CACCGATGTGCCGCTCACGGCCACGCGCTTCACCCGCGGCGACGTTCCGGCGAGCCAGACCACGGAGGCATTGAACGCAAACCTGGCCATCTATGACTCCTTCCTTCGCGTGGAGGACAATGCCGGGGTCGTCGTGTCTGCAACCACCCTCCGCGTTGCCTTTGATCGAGTCTCCTCTGAACTGAGCAACTGCTGCGGCGCTAACTACGACGGGCTCGAAGTGGACTTCACCGGGGTCAATCCGTTGAAGTTCCCCATGTTCACCAAGGCGCAGGACTACAACTTCTTCGATACCGTGCTACAAGAGGCTCTCCCGATCACCTATATCGGTACCGAAGAGGTTGAGGGCTTGAGCGTGTATCGCTTCGAGCAGCAGTTTGAGGCCAAACAGATCGGATTCCTGGCCGTACCGGGTCCGCTCGTGGGTTCCCCGGCCGCGACCTATCAGGCGGCACGCTGGTACGCAAACTCTCGTGTCTTGTACGTGGAACCGACCACCGGATCGATCGTGAAGGGGGAGGAGCGTCAGGTACAGACCCTCCGCGGCCCGGACAACACAGACCAGGTCACCGTTATTGACGCGGTACTCGGGACGACCGCCTCGGAAGTCACCGAGTCGGTAGACCTCGCGAAATCTCAGTCCTCCCTCATCAATCTCCTCAACACCACGGTCCCGATCGCGGCCCTCATTCTCGGCCTGATCCTGCTCGCGGTCGGCATCGCCCTGTTGGCGACGTCGCGAAATGCAAGCCCGCGTCGAGTCACCACCGAGTGAGTTCTTTCTCCGGCGAGGCCCGCGTTGATGAAGATCATGCGGGCCTCGTATCCTGTCCAGACGCAGAAGTTATGCACTGATTACAGACATAGCTAATCGGTAGGCCCCTTAACGCATGCTTCTGCCCCCCACGAGCGCCATCCATCAACCGGAGTATGAGACTTGACCTCCACGACATCCACCCCGACCGCTTCCACCTCACCGCAGGTTGCCATTAATGACATTGGCACCGCTGAAGACTTCATGGCCGCCATTGACGCCACGATCAAGTACTTCGATGATGGCGACATTGTCGAAGGTGTGATCGTCAAGGTCGACCGCGACGAGGTACTGCTCGATATCGGCTACAAGACCGAAGGTGTCATCCCCTCCCGCGAGCTGTCCATCAAACATGATGTTGACCCCAATGAGGTTGTCTCCGTTGGCGACAGCGTCGAGGCATTGGTTTTGCAGAAGGAAGATAAAGAAGGTCGCCTGATCCTGTCCAAGAAGCGCGCCCAATACGAGCGAGCCTGGGGCACCATCGAAAAGGTCAAGGAAGAAGACGGTGTCGTGGAAGGCGCTGTCATTGAGGTTGTCAAGGGTGGCCTCATCATTGATATTGGTTTGCGCGGCTTCCTGCCGGCTTCCCTGGTTGAGATGCGTCGCGTTCGCGACCTACAGCCTTACGTGGGCAAGACCCTCGAAGCCAAAATCATCGAGTTGGACAAGAACCGCAATAACGTGGTCCTGTCGCGACGGGCGTGGTTGGAGCAGACGCAAAGCGAGGTGCGCCAGACATTCCTCACCCAGTTGGGCAAGGGTCAAATTCGCAGCGGTGTCGTTTCCAGCATCGTGAACTTCGGTGCTTTCGTTGACCTTGGCGGCGTCGACGGTCTCGTTCACGTCTCCGAGTTGAGTTGGAAGCACATTGATCACCCCTCCGAGGTGGTCGAGGTCGGCCAAGAGGTCACCGTCGAGGTCTTGGATGTCGACATGGATCGCGAGCGCGTGTCACTGTCGCTGAAGGCGACCCAGGAGGATCCCTGGCAGCACTTCGCTCGCACCCATCAAATCGGTCAGGTCACACCGGGCAATGTCACCAAGTTGGTTCCCTTCGGCGCGTTCGTGCGAGTCGAAGAGGGCATCGAAGGTTTGGTGCACATCTCTGAACTCGCTGAGCGTCATGTGGAGATCCCCGAGCAGATCGTGCAGGTCGGTGACGAGATCTTCGTGAAGGTCATCGATATTGATCTCGAGCGCCGCCGGATTTCACTGAGCTTGAAGCAGGCCAATGAAACGACGTCCGGAGAGGCGGCGGTCGAAGAGTTTGATCCTTATCTTTACGGTATGGCCCCGGCCTTTGATGAGTCAGGCAATTACATCGGGCCCGAGGGCTTTGACCCGGAGACCGGTGAGTGGAAGGCAGAGTTTGAGTCACAGCGCACCGCCTGGGAGCAGGAATACGCTGATGCGCACGCGCGCTGGGAAGCGCACCGCAAGCAGGTTGACCAAGCCCGCACCGCCGACCAGGCTGCTGCAGCAGAGGCTGGTGAATCCTCGGCGAACTACTCATCCGAGGCGCCGGCAGAAGATTCGGGCACGCTGGCCACTGACGAGGCGTTGCAGGCACTGCGCGACAAACTGACGGGCGATTCCTGAAAAACGCATTAGTTTCAGCAGTGACCGGGCGCTTAGGGTAACTTGTGCGTCCGGTCACCGATCTTCAGCGAAGTGTTGCCCCCTTCGTCGTCCACGCCGAGTTCGAACCCTCCGGTGACCAACCTTCGGCAATTGCTGAACTGACCCGGCGTATCGAGGCGGGGGACACCGATGT
>CALBET010000007.1 GCA_937888665.1 uncultured Acidobacteriota bacterium | reverse complement strand
GAGCACCGGTGGCGTCACCGGCCCGCACCAGCGTGGCCGTGTCGATCGGCTGCACGGAGTAGGCGTCAATGACGCGGAGATGGACACCGGCGCGGAGGAGCTCGTCATGGGCCGCCAGTGCCTCGAACACCGTCACCCCGGCGGCAACCACGGTCGCGACGTCGTCCGGGCTCTCGCGCAGCACCTTCGACCCACCGATGACAAACTCGTCAGCCTCGGAGTAGATGATCGGCGTCTTGGGGCGCGACGTCCGCATGTAGGTCATGCCCGAATGGGCGGCCGAGGCCAGGACGAGACGGCCGGCACTGACCCCGTCACAGGGATAGAGGACGACGCACTCCGGCACCCCGCGCATCATGGCGAGATCCTCAAGCGCCATCTGAGATGGGCCGTCTTCGCCGATCGAGATGCCGGCGTGCGAACCGGCCAGCTTGATGTTCACGTTGCCGATGCCGCCCATGCGGATGAAGTCGGCCGCGCGCGTGAGGAAGCAGGCGAAGGTCGACGGGAACGGGATGGCCCCGCGACTGGCCAACCCGAGCGCCGCCCCGACCATCACCTGCTCGGCAATGAACATCTGATAGAAGCGATCGGGATGCTGCTGCTCGAACTTGTCGCTGAAGGTTGAATTCTTGACGTCGGCATCCAACGCCACCACCCGCGGATCGCCGCTGCCCAGTGCGGCCAGCGCGGCGCCGTAGGCTTCACGGGTCGCCACCGCACTCCCGGCCTCATAGGCGGGCAGCCGGATGGCGGCGAGGTCTGGCTGCGCCGCCGATGCGTCCTCACGTCGAGGCGCGGCCGGGATTGGCGGATTGTCGGTCGGTGCCCCGAGTTGCCCCTCCAGTTCGCCGAGGGCGCGGGTCAAATCGTCGCCAGTCAATGGTTTGCCGTGCCAGCCGTCTCGGCCTTCGACGAACGAGATGCCCTTCCCTTTGAGGGTGCGGGCCAGAATCATCGTCGGACACCCGGACGTCTGTGCCGCCTCGTCCAGGGCCGCCAGGACCGCGCCAAGATCGTGACCATCCACGACGAGGGTGTGCCAGCCAAACGCGCGCCACCGGACCGCATACGACTCCATGTCGTGGCCCCACTGGGTTTCACGGCTCTGGCCCAGGGCGTTGACGTCAATGATGGCGCACAGGTTGTCGAGCTCCATCCGCGCCGACGCCTGGGCGGCCTCCCAGACCGATCCTTCGGCCGATTCCCCGTCACCAAGAAGCACGTAGGTGCGGTAGGTGGACCCGATGCGACGGGCATTGAGCGCGATACCAACCGCGGCACAGATGCCCTGACCGAGTGACCCAGTAGCCACATCGACGAACGGCAACCTCGGGGTCGGGTGCCCTTCGAGATCGGAGTCGATGTCGCGGAGCGACGAGAGTGCGTCGTGGGATATCACCCCCGCTTCAGCCCACGCCGCGTACAGGATCGGGGCGGCATGGCCCTTCGACAGCACGAAACGGTCGTTGTCCTCGCACGCGGGATCGTGCGGGTCGAACCGCATCTGCGCGAAGAACAGCGCGGCCACGATCTCCGCGGCTGAACAGCAGCTCGTGGGATGCCCGCTGCCGGCCGTTGCGGTGGCACGGACCGACTCGATACGAAGCCTCGTCGCGATGTTACGAAGCGCGGGTAACTGTGGGGTGCGATCTACTGTCAAAGGGGTCCTCCGGGGCCCGAAGTGTAGCACGGCCGGCCGACGGGCCGGAGGACGGTGACGCTCTGCGCCGGATCACCAGGAGCCGGCGCCCGCCCCTGGCAATTCAGGCGCCGTCCAGGGCCCGAAGCTCCTCAAGCGCCAGGACGTAGTCCGCACCGTCGAGGCCGCGCGCCTGGTACGCCGGCGTCTGACTGGCCAGGACGCGGACCGCGTATTCGCGATAGTGCGCCTCGTCGGTCAGGGCGGCAAGACGGGCCAGAACGACGGCGGCGTGACAGTTGAGCTCGAACGGTCGATATGGCTCGCGCAGCAGTCCTATCGGTGGCGCCCGGTCGGGCGCCCCACGGATTCGATCCCGGAAACCGGCGCCTTCGTCCCACATCTCCTGCTGGCAGTACGCCATCAGTTCCTGCGGCATATCCAGGTAGACAGCCTGCCCGCTGGCCTCATACAGATCCAACAAGGCCGCGCTCGCCGCCACGTGATCACCCAGTAACCCGCGCACGGGTGGGTGCCCGGTAACCGTGTGGCCGACCCCGCCGCCGCGCTCATACGTCTCCATCACGACACGGTCCACCGCGGTCGCGGCGAACTCGATCAACGAGCTGTCGTCAAGCACGGCCCCACCCAGGACGTAGGCGGAGGCCATGGTGGCGGTCGCATCGACATACACGCTCCTATCGACCGGTGGCTCACCGTGGCGCCCGCGCTCCTCGGCCGTCGTCAGGGCCGAGTAGTCGGGATCGGCGCGCTGACTGGCAAAGAACCCACCGTCGGCGTCCGCGAACCTGTCATGGACGAATCGAATGGTGTCGGCGGCCCGCTCGGCGTACCGCGACCGATCAAGGATGCGCGAGGCCGTCAGAAACAGATCCACCAACCGCGCATTGACCGTCAGCACCTTCTCCACGTGTGGTCGCGACCAGTCCGGCTCTTCGCAGTACCGGAAGAAGCCGCCCTCGACCGCGTCCACGAGCCCACCGTCGGCGATCGCATCGAGCGTTCTGGTCACCATGTCGGCCAGGCGGCCCGGCGCTGCATGCCGACCCCGCAGGAGCGCGGCCTTCAACGCGGAGGTGTGGGGGCGCTTCGCACCGGGGCCGAACCCGGCCCAGGTCTGGTCGAACCGCGTGCTGAGGTGGTCGTCGAACCACCGGCCGGCCTCTTCCGGGTCCAGGGGTGAGGTCGCGGGGGCAGGCGGCGACTCGCCGGCGGCGCCCAGGGCCGCTGGACCGATGCCAGCGTCGGCGTCCTCTCGCCGGGCCGCGAACGCGTCGAGCACCTGCCCCAGCACGACGACCAGCCGCGCCGGGTCGAGGTGGCCTCCCCCGCCTAGCAGGGCGCCCGCCGGCGTGAGAAAGGCCGTGGTCGGCCACCCTTCCAAGGTGTATCGCTCACTGATGTCGGGCCGCCGATCGGGGTCCACACGGATGGGCACGAACTGCTCGGAGACGACGTGGACCACATCCGGGTCCCCGTAACTGACCCGCTGCATGTTTTCAGTCGCGGAACACCAGGAGGGTCCGATCGCCAGCAGCACCGGCTTCTGCTCAGCCGCCGCGCGCGCGAACGCGGCATTGCTCCATTCTCGCCATCCAATCGAGTCTGTGGTCGTCATGCCGCCACGTATAATGCGCCCATGGTGGTCCTGCGATGCGTGTATCTGCTGGCTCTCATCTTTTGGGTCGGGGGCATGGTGGCACTCGGGACATTCGCCGCCCCGGCCATCTTCGACGTGCTCGAGGCACACCACGGAGTAGCCGGCCGCCTCGAGGCTGGCGATGTCTTCGGCGAAATGCTCAGACGGTTCCGCTCGTTCGAGTACGGCTCAGCGGCCGTGCTCCTTGCCGCTCTGGGCACGTTGACATACCGAGGCCCCCGTCCATCGGTACTCGGAATCCGGGTAACGACCGTCGTCGTGATGCTGTGTATCAGCCTCTATGCGGGACTCGGCATCACCGGCCAACTCGACGGGCTGCAAGCCGAGATGCAGCGCAACATCAGCAGTCTCGCCGCTCCCAATGATTACGCCGTCCGCTACGAGAGCCTCTATGCACAGACCACGGTGTTACTACTGGTCAACCTGGGCTTCGGTCTCTCGCTGATTTACTGGGAAGCCAAAGCCCGCATCGCCTAGTTTTCCTGGCGAGGCGTCCGCCTGGACGGCGTTGTTTCCTCGGTCACAGACCACCTGTCTGCTCCCTCGTCGCGCCTTGCCAGGCGAACGCCTCGCCAGGAAAACCACTCATGCAGTGGCGCACGGCTTTAGCCGTGCGATCGCAGGCCTGAAGGCCTGCGCCACGCTGTCTCGGTCACAGACCACCTGTCTGGGCTTTCCTCAGACGGGGCTGCGCCCCGAACCCCACGCGGCCGCTCCGTGGGGACCCCGAATGCCCCACTCCGCGGCCGCGAGGCGCACATTCTCGCGCGCCATCCTCTGGTGGCCAGACCCGGAACACCTCGCCAGAATCGGCTGCGTCCGTCGGCAAGCCGCGACGCTACTCCTCGGTGATTTCCGCCGAGATGTCCAGGTCGATACACCCGCGGATACTGTTCGCGGCCGGGCACTTCGTCGGATGTGTCGCCACCGCCCGTTCTGCCTTCTCCCGCGTACCGGCCGGAATCCGGATGCGATAGCGGACGCGAATTCGTGTAATCCGCAGCACCTTGTCGACCGCTTCAATGTCGCCTTCGACGTCAGCCTGCAGGTTCTCTCTCGGGACCGGAATGTCGCGCACCTCCAGTGCGCGTGCCAGGGTGCCGAGCAGTCAACCGCCGACGGCGCCGACCATGTAGTCCAGCGTGGCCGGCACGTCCTCCTCCGGCTCGACCCCGTAGAACTTCTTGATGCCTCCGTGGACGCCGAACCGGATCGGCTCGTCGAACCCTTCCAGATACGCGTGTCGCAGGGGACCGGCCACCCGCTCGACCCGCAATCGGCTCGTATGCACTACCTCTGCCATCACACCTCCTTGTCACCACACGCGCATGGCCGCGGTCGTCGCGTGAGAAACGCCGCGGCCGGACGAGGCGGTGAACGCCTGATGCTACAATCATCGGCCTCACAGACCAAAATGGCGGCGTCGGGCCACCCGGAGGCGAGGCCGACGGGAGCCGGTGGTCGCCTACGCAGACTGACAGATGACCGACCGTTCCGGCGACCCCGCGCCCGAGGCCCGCTCCGCCCGCCCAGAGCCCGGTTCCGTGGAGACGGACTCGACCCACGGCGCCGCTCCAGCGCTGGGCGACATGGACGGCGCGGCGTTCCGCAAGGCGGGACACGAGCTGGTCGATTGGATAGCCCGGTATCTCGAGGGTACCGAGCATTACCCCGTCTTGTCACGCGTGCGCCCCGGCGAGATTCGCGACGCCCTGCCCGCCTCGGCCCCGGACGCCGGGGAGCCCTTCGACGCCATCCTCGCCGATGTCGAGCGGGTGATCGTGCCCGGGATTACGCACTGGAATCACCCCGGCTTCTTCGCCTACTTCGCCATCAGCGGCAGCGGCCCTGGCATCCTCGCCGAATTCCTGAGCGCCGCCTTCAACGCGCAGGGCATGCTGTGGCGCACCTCACCGGCGGTCACCGAACTGGAAGAGGTGGCACTGGGATGGCTGCGCCGCCTCGTGCACCTCCCCGAGGCGTTCGAGGGCGTGATCTACGACACCGCCTCGATCGCCACCTTGCATGCGCTTGCGGCCGCTCGACAGGAGGCGGTGCCGGATGTCCGTGAGCGGGGCCTGGCGGGCCGACCGGATGTGCCGGTGCTGCGCGTGTACTGCTCGGAGCATGCCCATTCCTCCGTCGACAAGGCGGTCATCATGCTGGGCCTCGGACTGACGTCGCTGCGGCGTATCGAGGTGGATGCACAGTTTCGGATGCGCCCCGAGAGGCTTGCCGAGGCGATCGGCCGCGACCGGCGGGACGGCGTGACTCCGCTCGCGGTGGTGGCCACAGTGGGCACGACGGCGGTCACGAGCGTCGACCCAGTGCCGGCCATCGCGGACATCTGTGATCGCGAGCACCTGTGGTTGCACGTGGACGCCGCCTATGCCGGGGCGGCAGCGATGATTCCAGGCTTCGAGGCGACGGTAGACGGATGTGATCGTGCCGCGTCGTTCGTGGTCAACCCGCACAAGTGGCTGTTCACCCCGTTCGACCTCAGCGCCTTCTATTGCCGGCGTATGGATCGGGTGCGGGAGGCGTTCTCGGTGACGCCCTCGTACCTGCATACGCCGGACGCCGAGCCGGTGCGAAACCTGATGGACACCGGCGTCCAGCTCGGGCGTCGCTTCCGCGCGCTGAAGCTGTGGATGGTGCTCCGGCACTTCGGCGCCGACGGCATGCGTCGGAGGCTCGCGGAACACATTCGCCTGGCCGCGCTGTTCGCCAGCTGGGTCGATGCCAGCGAGACGTTCGAGCGACTGGCCCCAGTGCCGTTTTCGGTCGTGTGCTTTCGTGCCTGTCCACCCGAGTTGCGACAAGACGAGGCGGCGCTCGACGACCTCAACGCTCGGCTGCTTGACGGCGTCAACGCCACCGGCGACGTGTTCCTGTCACACACCCGCCTCGAGGGCCGATTCGCGCTGCGGCTTGCGGTTGGCCACATCCGTACCACCGAGCGCC
>CALBET010000006.1 GCA_937888665.1 uncultured Acidobacteriota bacterium | reverse complement strand
GAGTCGGTTGGCTGGGTTCGGGCGGTCCGAGCCGCAGCTTGTTTTTCCTATGCCCACGAGTTTCTTCTTGTGGGCGGGCATCGGGATCATCATGGCGGCAGCCCAATCACTGATTCCGGTCGCCGCATTGGCGGGGATCATCTGGTGGCTGGCGGGGTGAATCTCGAGCTGGAAGGCCTGAACGGGTTCACGAAGCCGCGGCGTCCGGTTGCTGATGGGACTGCCTTCGGTCTGTAGCTCCACGGTCGCCCGAGTCGGGATGAACCACCCCGGGCTTGTTGATGCGGTACACCCCGTCGTCGTTGTCGACCATCGTGTTGATCGCAAACTGGGGCAGGTAGGTCATCGCCTAGATGGTCCAGATCCAGACTTCGAACTTGGTCTCGTGGAAGCGTAGCCGCCAGCGCAGAGTGGCGAGCACGCTCTCGTCGGCGCGCTCCATCCGGCCGCCGCACGTCCTTGCGGCGCTTCATCAACGCGGTGTTCAGCGCCACGCGGTAGCGAAGATCCCTACTTCTTGGTGGCTCGTGAGGGCAGCCTGGAGCCCGCGTCATGGGCCGATCACCCAGCTACGCCGCCGAGCACGGGCCGGTAGCCGGCCGGGTGCAAGGCGTGGGAGGATATCATCATCTTCTACTCTGAGAATTCGCCGCCCTTTATCGCGCTCCTCGCGTGTGCGCCGCTGATCGCCCAGCCGGTCCCCCGGCCGGCGACCACGGCGGGGCCCGCTCGGGGCTGGCGGTGCGCCTCCACATCGGGGGTGAACTCGAGTTCGAGACGGCTGGCTCCGACCGGGAAACACTCGAGGCCCCTGCGAGTCCAAAGGGCCACGAACTACCGAGGCGGGGCCGCCAAGAACATGAAGGAAGAGTTCGCGGTCTACGGCCGGCATCCCTGGGCCCTCTACGTCGTCGGCTGTCTCACGATCCTCTTCGCCATCCTGCTGATCGTCGGGGTCTGGGTTCCAGATCTCACCGAGCTTGCCGCCGGCGGGCTGGGTGCGCTGATGCTGGGCGCTGTTCTGATGCACGCGAAGGTGAAAGACTCGGCACAAAAGACCCTGCCGGCATTCACGATGCTCGTAAGGTGTCTGTTGGTCGTCTTTCTGTAGCGGAAGCTGCGCACGATTCCGGCGGCCGGCACTCGTCAACAACCCATGCAGTTCGTGAAAGAAAGCGTGCTACCGGCCAGCGTTGAGGAGGTCTTCGCGTTTCACGAGCGTGCCGACGCATTCGCACTGCTGCAGCCGCCGTGGGAACGGACCGAGATCATCAAGCCGCCAACAGATCTCGAGGTCGGTACAACGGTCGAGCTGCGGACCAGAGTGGGTCCGTTCTGGATCATGATCATCGCCGAGCATGTCGCCTACGAGAGAAACCGGGTCTTCGAGGACATCATGGTGAAGGGGCCGTTCGCGAAGTGGCATCACAAGCACCTGTTTTTCGAACACGAGGATGGGTGCCGGCTTCGTGACGAAATCGAGTACGCACCACCGTTTGGTTGGATCGGCCGTCTGGTCGACCCGGTTGCCGTGCGGCCGAAGTTGCGCAAGCTCTTCGACTTTCGTCACGAGGTCACCCTCCGCGAGGTCCTCGCAGCCCGCAAGTCGTGAGGCGAGGTGCCCGATGACTGCATTCTCACGCCCCACGTTGCGGGGCGCCGCCAGAAAGCTCTTGGTCCTGTTCGGTGACCAGCTCGACCGCGAAGCGCGTGCATTCGAGCTGCTCGACCCTGCAGCGGACGCGGTGCTCATGATGGAGGTTGCCGGCGAGTCGAAGCCCGGGCCGAGCCACAAGCAGCGCACCGCGATGTTCCTCGCGGCGATGCGGCACTTCGCCATGGAGCTGGTCGAGTCAGGGTATCGCGTCCACTACGTGACTCTTGACGATAAGAAGAACACGCAGGAGTTCGAGACTGTTCCGCGCGTCCAGAAGTGGAACGAGAACGGGTTGACGTCGATCACTCCGGCCCCGTCCATGCCTCCGAAGCCACGGCAAACGTCGCAAGGACCCCACCTTGCCGCTCTGGAAGGCACCCCCATCGGCAGGCGGGTTTGGCCCTCAGCGGACTGGCGCCATCGGCGGTCCCGCGACTCGGTCGAAGTGCTCCATCACGCGCTTGAGCATTGGCTCCACGTCGTCGACTTGTACGACGATCAGATCGCCCGACCGCACGATCTCGAACGCGCGATCGATCGCCTGCATGGGATCGAGAACGATTTCAGCGCTGCCGTCGAGGAATCCCGTCTCCAGAGCGCCGGACAGCACCAGACGAGGAGTTTCGCCGGGCTTCCGGTGACGAGGGTCGAGGTCGGTCACGATGATTTGGTCATAGACCCCCGCGAGCGCCGCGCCGAACTGCTTGATGTGCTCGTCGAGGCGATTGCCGGTGCCGTGTGCGACCACGATCTTGCGCCCATTGGTAATGTGCGGCAGCGCGCGGCCAAGAGCGTTCACGGCAGGGACGTTGTGCCCGTAGTCGATGAGCACCTTGAAACTGATGAAGTCGATGATATTCATGCGACCGGGGTTCTGCGTGGAGCTGGGATGGAACGTGCTGATCCCGCTTCGAATCATGTCAACCGGTAACCCCAAACCGTGCAGCGCTCCGACTGCTGCGAGGACATTCGAGATGTTAAAGACAACCGCGCCACCCAAAGTGATCGGAATCTCGAGCACGGACAGCAAGATGACCGAGGGCTCGGCGGAGTGAATGACGACGTTGCCGTCCAGCAGCACGACGGCGGTCCCGCCCGCGGCCACATGCCGCACGACCACCTCGTTGTCAGGATCTAACGAGAAGAAGGTTTTTTGACCGCTCGCCCTCTCCTCGAGCCCGACAACAATCGGATCATCGGCATTGAGGATGGAGACTCCAGAGTCCTTGACGACCTCGAGCACGGTCGACTTGACGAGCGCGAGATCCTCGAGATTCTCCACGCCATCGATGCCGATGTGGTCCTCATCCACGTTGAGCAGGACTCCGACGTTGCAGCTGTCGAACCCTAGCCCGCGCCGCACGATGCCACCGCGCGCGACCTCGAGAACGGCGTGATCTACGGTGGGTTCGCGCAGGACGATGCCGGCCCCCTCCGGACCGGAGTAGTCTCCTGACACGATCTCTGCCCCATCGATTTCAACGCCGGTCGTGCCGGCGAACCCGACTTTCTTGCCGCAATATTTCAGGGCGTGGGCGATGAGCTTCGCGGTCGTGGTCTTGCCGTTCGTGCCAGTCACCGCCACGATCGGAACTTCGTAGTCGCCCTCGGAAGGGAACAGCATTTCCACGAACGGTTTGGCGACATCGCGCGCCTTTCCCTCAGTCGGCTCGAGGTGCATTCGGAATCCCGGCGCTGCGTTCACCTCGACGATTCCGGCGGTATCGGCGGGCAACGGTCGGTCGAGGCGCGGCGCGACGATATCGATACCGATGCAGTCCATCCCGACGATGCGCGCGATTCGCTCGCATGTCAGCCGCACATCTGGATGGACTTCATCGGTGACGTCCCGTGCAGTGCCACCAGTGCTTAGATTGGCCGTCGACTTCAGGCTCAGATTCACGCCGGGCGACAGCACTTCATCGAGTTGGTAGCCCTGGAACGAGAGCAGGCGCTCAGTCATGCTATCGACCGTTATGGCCGTCAGCACGCGCTCGTGCCCGACGCCTCTTCGCGGGTCTTCGTTGACGACCTCTATCAACTCTCGGATCGAACGCTCGCCGTCGCCTACGACGTGCGCCGGCTCGCGGACAGCGGCTGCCACCAAATTGCCGTCGATGACCAGCACGCGAAAGTCGAGGCCGGTGAGGCTTCGTTCCACGACGACTTCGTCGCATATTCTGTTCGCTGATGCGAACGCGGTTTCGAGTTCGCCGATACCGCGAACAGCGGCGGTTATCCCTCTGCCGTGGTTACCGACCTCGGGCTTCACCGCGACCGGGTAGCCCAGGTCTTCCGCGGCGCGAGTCGCCTCTGCGAGTGACCTTGCGATGGCCCCATCGGGGGTCGGGATACCCGCGCCGCGGAGCAGCTCCTTGGTCCTGAACTTCTCATCGGCGATCTCGACACCGAGTGCGCTGGTCCGATCGGTCATCGTGGCCTGAATGCGGCGCTGCTTGGAACCGTATCCGAGCTGGACGAGACTGAGGCCGTTCAGGCGCAGGGCGGGGATCCCCCTTCGCTTCGCCTCTTCGACGATACTGCTCGTGGAAGGTCCGAGCAGATCGCTCTCGCGCAGCTCTTGAAGTTGCGCAATGGTCGCATCGAGATCGAACGGGCGATTCCTTGCGATGGCTTCGACCAGTTCAACGGCGTGCAGACCCGCAAGCAATCCGGCCGATTCAACTCGGTAGCGATATGCGATCTTGTAGATGCCGGCCTCGGATGTGCCGTAGGTCTTGCCGAACCCGACGTCCATCCCCGCAAGACACTGCAGCTCCAGCGCGATATGCTCGACGACATGGCCAAGCCACGTGCCTCTGTGCAGTCGCTGAATGAACCCGCCTGGCTCGCCCACGGAGCATTCGTGATTGTGCAGCGAGGGGAGCAGCGCGACCAACTGGTCCGTGAAACCTGGCAGGATGTCCGAAGGCTTCGCTTCGTATTCGCCAATGTCCAACAGCATGAACATGGCTTGATAGCGGCTGTAGCGATTCGGCCCCCTGAGGGCTCGGTGCTCTAGGATCCTCATGCGGAAGCCTCCGCCTGCTGTCCGTGCCAGGCCATGCCGTGGCGCGCGCCACCCGCGAAGCCCGTTCGGCAGACGACGATGATGCCAACGTCGACGCTGTTAGCGAGCTGGCCCAACGCCCACTCGACGACTTGCGTTGGGCTCCTGCCGCGTTCGAGCTCGGAGTAGGCTCGGTACGCGAGCAGCGACCTGGCGATGAACTCACCATCCCCGGTCGTGGCGATTGCCCCGCAATCACCGGCGAACAAGCCACAACCTGGCAAAGGTACATCTCCAACCCGCCCGCGCAGAGCCGTCGTCGTCCCGCCCGAACTCAGCGCGCAGGCGAAGGTTTCACCGTCCCATGCCACGCTGCCCACCGTGTCGCTGCCCAGCGCCTCTCGCAGTGGAGTTTCGAAGTTCCATGCCCGCTGGAGCTCGAGGTGCGACCATTCGCCAACCCGATCTGTGGCCGCCAACACATGTCGGAGTCGCTCCTTCGCAGCAGGCGTCGTTGGATCGTAGTCAGCAAAGCCGCTCCGGCGGGCGAACTCCGTCGCTCCCGCTGCCACGAGCAGGACGTGCGGTGTGCCCAGGAGTCGCCGCGCGATGGCCACGGGGTTCTTGACCCGCTCGACCGCTGCCACGGCGGCGAAGTCTCCGGCGCTCGTCATGCATGACGCGTCCATCTGGATGGTGACACCGTCGAGACGGAGATTCGAACCTGTACCGGCGTTGAACCGCTCGTCATCTTCCAGAGCTTGCGTCGCCCCGACGACCGCGTCCAACGCACAGGCTTGCGACGCCAGCGTCTCGAGCCCCGCAAAGCACGCGTCCCGGGGGCCGTCGAAATGGCTCGGGTTCGAAGCTGAACCAGCGTGACAGACGACGATCGGACTGCAGCCGGAAGTATCGGGGGTGAGCATCAACCCTCATCATGCATCTTCGAGGTCAGTATCGACGGCGCCGAATCAGGTGTTTGGCTTTTAACTCCGAACGAGGGCGAAGTGTCTGTTGCGACATAGCGGCCGCGCCTCCGCCGGAGTAGCATCGCAACGCCGAGTTGGCGCTGGCAAGAGAATGGGATCAGAAGAGCAAGTGACAAGAATCAGTTGGCTGAGGAGCCGTGGCTGATGCCGCGATTCTTGATGCCGATCGGCGGCAACGAGAGGAAGTCACCAAACTCCGAGATCTTTCGGCAGATGGTCGAGTCGGCGGGGGGCGCCAAGGCTCGAATCGTAGTCGTCCCTACCGCCAGCGATAACCCGCGCGAACGGGCGCGTGACTACCAAGATGTCTTTGCCTCGTTCCATCCTGCGGCCCTGCAAACGCTGCACATCGGCGAACGCTCGGATGCAGGATCTGCGGAGCTGGCCAAGATCATCGGCGAAACCACCTTGTTCATGTTCGCCGGTGGCGATCAGCTGCGTCTGTCTTCGCTGATCGGCGGCACACCCTTGCATCGGGCTTTGCTGGCACGCTACCGCTCCGGCGGCTGTGTCGTCGCCGGCACCTCGGCCGGAGCCACTGTGATCGCCGAGACGATGATCTTCCAGAACAACCGATTCCGAGTGTTCAGGAAGGGCGGCCTCGAAATGACCAAGGGGTTCGGTCTTATCGACGACACGATCTTCGACACTCACTTTGTCCAACGGTCGCGGATCTCCCGCCTTGTTCATGCGGTCGCGACCAACCCTGCGTTGTTGGGGATCGGAATCGACGAGGACACTGGCCTGCTCATCGAGGATGAGGTCGAGGCGACGGTCATCGGATCAGGAACGGTCATCGTGGTGGATGGCAGCTCGATCGAGATCAACCACATCGGCTACGTCGGGA
>CALBET010000005.1 GCA_937888665.1 uncultured Acidobacteriota bacterium | reverse complement strand
GGTCCAAGAACGGGCGTTCTGTTAACTTGGGGGGGCCTAATGCTATCTATAATCCGACGGGGCGTCGACGAAGTTGGTGGTATCGACGACGAGGGTGTCGCCCTCCCAGTGGCCAACTGAGTCGCCCAGCCAGGTGCGGATCTCAGGGGCGACATGTGCCTGGTTCATCCGGACGATGCGCGCGTCATGCACCATCTCGACCAGGATCATGACGGTGTCGTCGCTCTGCACGATGCGCTTCAAGTTGTTGTAGAGCACCGGAAGCATCGGCGGCCCCGCGGTAGACCCGAACCCCATGAGGCACCGCTCGGCATGGGGCCGACGCTCGGGGTGGTCGTAGGGACCCGCGGCGTCAAGGTCGTCCTCAAGCCACCAGGCGGTGCCGGTATTGGGTCGGGCGAACACCGCCAGGGACGCCAACCGCGCCTGAGCCTCCGGGGTCAAGGGCGGTCGCCGGCCATTGGGAGGGTCGACAATGATGGAGGTGCGGAACTGTCCGTCTATCCGGAACCCAGACTGGCCGAAGTCCATCCAGAACGAGTTATAGCCCCCGACGTTTCCGGCGGGGCTTCCCTCGGGACGCCGCCCTCCACGTTCCGTTCGTCGGGAATGTTGAAGAGCCCCTCAAGGGAACTGGCCTCGGCGGCTAGGGTCGCAGCTTCCTCGTCGGTCAAGACCAGGGTGTCAGCCAGTTCGACCGGTCGCTGCAACGGCGTCAGGGTCGCAATGTCGTAGGTTCCCGACAGGTCCGGACGGCCATCCGGACGTCGCGGAATATCGGCACCGGGCGCCTGTGCAGAAGCGACGGATCCCGACACCACGAACGCGACCACCCACACCCCCGACCGCAACCGTCGTCGACTCCGCATGCGTCCCTCCATATGCCACCAACCCGGCCCCGGACCGCTCAGACGACGGTCCGCAGCCCCAGCCCCGAATCGAGCTCAGGCGAGTGTATCGCGTGACGCGGAAGGTGGCCACCGCCGCAACGTCGTCGTCAGCATGGTGCCCCCTGACTCGGTGCACGCGGTCGCATTTGACAGAGCGCAGGCTGAGTTTGCATGATCACAGCAGTTACATGTCCTGGATCCGGTCCCGTCTCATCGTCATGACCGCGTTCGTCGCCGCCACCCATGTGACGGCGATCGCCGCGACATCGCTGGCACTCTGCTGCGCGCCGCATCATCACGCCGCCGAAGCGAGCGATACGACGGCAGACACGGAGACCGGCGTCGCCTGTCCACTGCACCGGGGCGCGGACGAGACCTGCTCGATGCCGCAATGCCCGATGCATGGGGAGACGACACACGAGGCACCAGGCACGGTCCCAACGACGGCACACGAGCACCACGCCGAGCATGGGCCGGCGCCGCACCATGCGACAGCCCTGGACGCAGATACGATCGGAACGGGTCGCCACGACGACACCGGGACGAGACCGAGCGCCCCGCACTGTCAACTCGTGTGCGATGACGACGAGTTGTCGCCCGTCGTCGTACTCGGTCACCCAGGCCTACTGCCTCCCGCCGGTGTCGTGCCGACACCAGAAATCGTCACCACGCGTGTCGCGTTGCCCAGCCAGTCCTTGACCGACGCACCGCGCCCGGTGGTTGTACCTCCGCCCCGCTCCTAGCCTCCACCACCACACGAGATCGTTCGCACCACGGTTCGCAGCCGGCGTGCACGCCATCGCGGCGTCACACCGCCACGCGTGGTGTCAGACACGAACCCGAGGCCCGTCCAGGCCGGGGGTGGCGACGGCCACACCCCCTGCGCGGCGCCGCCGCTCGAGAGGAACGGAGCACATGATCACGAGACCCCGAATCCGCACGGCAGTGTTATTGGCACTGCTCTCAACCGCCTGGTTTCCCCTGTCGCCAGCGGTGGCGGCAGCGATGTCGGACGGCGGACCGCCGCCCGCTCACGGCGCGTTTCCCTCGGCGGCGTTCGACCAGACCGGGCGACTGTGGGTGGTCTGGGTAGCCGGGACACGACTCCTGGTGGCCAGTTCGGACGACCGCGGCCGGTCGTTCACGGCACCGGTCGAGGTCACGGACGAGCCCGAGGAGATCGACGCCAACGGCGATGCCAGGCCGAAGCTGGTGGTGGGCCGCCAGGGTGAGGTGTTCGTGGCCTGGACCCGCCCCGGCGTCAAACCGTTTACCGGTGACATCCGTTTCTCGCGTTCGACGGACGGTGGGGTCAGCTTCTCGGTCCCACACACGATCAACGACGACGGTCTCGCCATTGGGCACCGCTTCGAGTCAATCGGGGTGAATGACCGCGGGGAGCTGTTCGTCGTCTGGATCGACAAGCGGGACCTGGAGACGGCGTTGGCCGAGGGCACCGATTACGCCGGGGCGGCGCTCTACTACACATGGAGCACCGACGGCGGGGCCACATTCGCCCCCAATCGGAAGATCAAAGACCACGTGTGCGAGTGCTGCCGCATTGCCCTCACCTTTGACGAACACGGCTGGCCGGTGATCGTGTGGCGCGAGGTGCTCGAAGGGAGCATTCGTGACCACGGCGTGGTGCGGTTCCTCGATCGCGATCGCTTCACCGCGATCGGTCGGGTCGCCGATGACGGCTGGAAGCTCGACGGGTGTCCACATCATGGGCCGGGACTTGCCCGAGACGCGGCGGGCACCTATCACACGGTGTGGCTGACCGGCGCGGGTCCGCAGGGTGGCGGCGCCTTCTACGCCCGGAGCCTCGCGGGCCAGTCCGACGAGCCGCTCGCCTTCACCGCCCCGGTGCGAGTGGGTACCCCCACCACGCTGGGACACGCCGACATCGAAGCCATAGGCCGCCAGGTCGTCATCGTATGGAAAGAACGGGTGCAACCGGGCGCCACCGCGATCTTCGCCATGCATTCCGACGACTCGGGACACACCTGGGCAGAGCCACGCGAGATCACCCGCACCACCGGCATTTCGGACCACCCGCTCCTGCTGGTCGATCGCGACCGCCTCATGCTCGCCTGGCACACCGCCGACGAAGGCTATCGTCTCCTCCCGTTGCGGACCGCGGCGATTGAAGGAGCCCAGCCATGATCCCGGGCAACCCGACGCCGCGTCCTCTGCGCCTGCATTGGCGGGTGTCGCTCCACGCTCGGACGCTGTCAACCCTCCTGGCGGTGATGCTCACATCGGCCACGCCGGCGCTGGCGCAGAACCAGATCATGCGCGGCGCGATCACGGGCCAGGTCTCCGACGAGCAGTCGCTCGCGGTCCCAGGCGCAACCGTCATCATCATGCGTGTGCCGCCCGCGGACGCGCACTCCCTGGTCACGGACGGTGAGGGCCGATACGCCGTCTATGGGCTGGAACCTGGCGCCTATCGCGTGGACGCGTCGTTGGCCGGCTTCGGCCGCTTCCAGAGCGACACGCTCTACCTCGGCCGTGGTGACACGTTGGACCTCGACATCCGACTGACGCCGGCCGGTGTCTCCGAGCAGGTCACCGTCAGCCCGAACCGCCAGGAACGCCGCACCGACTACGCGAGCCCGTCGAACCTGATCACCAACGATCAGATCGCCAGTCTCAACATGCCGACGACGGAGGACGTCGTCAACTATCAGCCCGGTGTCGTGATCCGCCGCCGCTATATCGGCGACCCCAACGGGACCCTCGGCATGCGTGGCTCGAACATGTTTCAGACCGCCCGCGCCATGGTGTTCACCGACGGGGTGCCCCTGCACAACCCGGTGCAGACACGGTGGAACGGCGCGCCGCGCTGGTCGCTGGTGTCGCCGGACGAGATCGAATCGGCCGAAGTGATCTACGGACCGTTCTCGGCGGAATACAGCGGCAACGCGATGGGAGGTGTCGTCAAGCTCAACACACGGCTGCCAGAACAGCAGCAGTTCCGAGTCGACACCAACCTGTTCTCGCAGGGGTACTCCTCGCTGGGAGCCCGCGACACCTACAACGGCGGACGGATCGCGACGTCGTACGGCGACCGTGTGGGCCGCGTACGGTTTCAGGTCCTCCACAATCACCTGCGCAACGACAGCCAGCCGCAGAACTTCAATCTCGACGACCACCTGACGGCGGCGACCGGCCAGCCCCTGGTGCAGGGTGCGATCCCAACCGTCAACGACCACAACGCCGCGGCCATCGCCTACGGCGACACGGGCGCGGAATTCGCTCAGACGAACCTGATCAAGGCGAAGGTGGGCATAGAACTGTCGCCGGTCTGGAGCACACAGATCAACGGCGCGTTCGAGCAGCGCACCGGGGAGAGCCTGGGCGCCAACAGCTATCTCACCGACGCCAGCGGTCGCGCGGTCTGGGGCGACGGTCGCAATGACACCGACGACGCCGCATTCGACGGTGTCGCGTTCAACGTGGACAACGCCCTCTTCGGCCTGGACGACCGGGCCCGTGAGTCGTTCTTCGGCTCGTGGGAGTTGAACGGGCGGCTCCGGGATAACTGGCAGCTCGACACCACCATCAGTCGATTCAGCGTGCTCAAGGATTCGAGCGTCCTGTCGAACTTCAACCCACTCGACCCACTCGACGATGGCACGGGCACCATCAACGAATTTGCCGACACCGGGTGGACGACACTCGACATCAAACTGCGAGACTCCGATGTCGGCGGCATCGATGCCCTGAGTTTTGTGAGTGGCTACCATTTCTCGACCCAGAGCATCCGAGTGAACCAGTTTGACTCGGGCGACTACCGGTCGACGCGCAAGGATGCCCTGGCGAACGCGAGTGGTGGCGGCACGTCGATTCACGGACTCTTTGCCCAGGCTGGATGGCTCCCGCACCCGGACCTCGAAATCACCGTGGGCGGGCGTCAGGAATACTGGCGGTCACGTGACGGTTTTGTCGACAGCCCCGCCGCCGTCGTCGTGCAACCGGAGCGAGACCGCTCCACCTTTTCTGACCGGGCAAATCCGCCTGTCACGAGGGGGCGGGCGTGGGTCCAAGAACGGGC
>CALBET010000004.1 GCA_937888665.1 uncultured Acidobacteriota bacterium | reverse complement strand
AACGTGGCCACCTCCCAGAGCGAGATGTCGGAAACCAGGAGTGGCGTGCTAGGGGCCGCCGAGTCCAGTCGACGCCGCTGATCAGCCGACAGTCGTTCGCGGTCTCCAAGCCACCACAGCAGGATGTGCGTGTCGAGCAGCGCGGTCATGACCGCAGGCTCTCCCACTCGTCTTCCGGCAGCACCGGTCCCACGATGTCACCGTCGACCGTGACGCTCCCCATCAGTTCCTCCTGGGGGTACCGACCCTCCGTCTGACGAGGAGGCAGCAACTCGGCGACGGGCTTGCCCCGCTTCAGAATGAGCACAGGTTCACCGGTCGCATGCACGCGATCCAGGATGGCGAGGCACTTCGCCTTGAATTCCGAGGCATTGATGGTTTCCATGCGACCAGTCTAATTGACTGGTGGCATGAGAGCAACAAGGTGTCTGCCGCTGCGGCTGTAGCCGTCGGTCGGCCCGCCCACTGTCGCCGCGACATCGAGTGCGCGCCGGGGGCTGTTAAGGCGTGGTCGCCCAAGTTCGCCCCGTTGTTCAGTATTGAATATGACATATGACATCATATATTTTATGAAACGCACCACCATCTTCATCGAGGAGGCGGTCGAGCAGGACCTGCGCTTGCTCGCCAAGCGCCGCGCTACGCCGGTGGCGGTGCTCGTACGCGAGGCGCTCGACACCTACCTGACAGAGCACCGACGGACCGAGCGTGATCTGCCCGCGTTTGTCGGGGTGGATCGGAGCGGGCACACCGACACCGCCGAGCGACACGAGGACATCCTGTTCCAGGACCTCGAACCGCATCCGTCTCCGGCCCGTCCCCCCCGTGAGGCACCCCGGGCCGCGGAAACACGGGCGCGGGGCAAGTCATCGAAGCGACGCTGATGCCGCTGCTACTCGATACTGGCGTGGTGTATGCGCTGGCCGACACTGATGACGCCTGGTACGATCGAGCCCGGGCGTTGCTCCGTCGGCAGGGCGAGCCGCTGGTGATCCCGGTGACGATCGTCCCCGAAATCACGTACCTGCTTCGGAAGCGGCTGCGGCCGGAGACGGAACGGCTCTTTGTCGAGTCGATTGCTGCGGGCGAGCTTGGCGTCGAGATGATGACGCGGAACGATTGGAGGCGTGCGGTCGACTTGTTGGAGACCTATCCGGATATCGGGTTCGTTGACGCATCGGTTGTGGCCATCGCAGAGCGTCTGCGTCTGACGACCATCGCCACGACCGACCGTCGGCACTTCTCCACGATCAAGCCGAGCCACGCGGAGAGTTTCGATCTGGTGCCGTGAGCGTTCGGGCACGTGGTCGCGTCGTCAGAGCCGCGCGCTGGTGTCGGAAGCTGTTGGAGTCGAGCGTCCGGGAAGCGAAGCGTCAGCGCGCCGGCACGGGGCGCTGCAACTCCTCGCCCAGATTATGACGGCGCCGCCTTCCGTGTAGTTCTCGGGAAGCCGCCGGAGGGTCGGTGGCCGTAGCTACCTGCCGGGGGAGGACAAATCTAAGACGCCATGGGATGTACGGCTTCCTGGCTGTATGTCTGTGGCACCTCCAGATCCGGCATCGGGGCCGCGGCGAACAATCGCTGGACCGGTTTGGCCAGCAGGCGGGCCCAGCCGGTGGCGCGCGACTCCCGCGCGCTGTCGGCGGCCAGGCCGGTGCCGCCGTACATCTGACGGTAGAGCTTCGACATCAGCACGAACGTCAGCCGATTCCGGAGCCCGGACACCTCGGCGGAGCGTTTCCAGGCCTCCCTGACCTCGTAGAACTCACTCCACACCTGTTGGGTGCGCCGCCGAATCTCCTCGGCACTCATCGACGGGTGCGCGGTGAAGAGCCTGGGGCGTTCCGCTTTCGTCATCAGCCAGTATCGGGACATCGGGATCCCGTTCACGGT
>CALBET010000003.1 GCA_937888665.1 uncultured Acidobacteriota bacterium | reverse complement strand
CATTCAAGGTTTTTCCTAGAAACCCATTACCTGCTGAACCCCTGCTGGGTTCCTTGCTTGTGCTGGCCTGACAAAATGTGAATACACCTGAATCCCGCGACTCGTAGCGCATAAAATGAAGGCGACAAACAGGTGTGGGGGCGTGGTGACGCAGACAGGGCAGCTGACTCCAGGAGAGTGGCTGGCCTCTGCCGAGAAACTCTGGCGGCCGCAACTCGAATCAGCCGGACTTGCAATTGAGGTCCTTGCAGACATCGACAAGACTACGAAGGCCTCTCAGGCTTTCGGAATGCTCTATCACGCTAGCCCCAAGCGGGGGTATCGGGCGCTTCAGCAACACCCCGCCGCTCTTGTCATGGCTTTCACCGGCGTCGCCACGGCCGTTTATGAGGGTGGGCGTTTCTGGCCCGGTTTCTGGGAAACCTGCGGCCATAAAGCGACGCAGGCTGACCAAATTGATTGGGGTGCCGCCTTATTGCGTGGGCTTCGAATACTCGGTCTCCCCACGTTTCCTGGTCTTCCGAAATCCATCCTCGGTCCGCTCTTGCTTCACACAGGGATCCCGAACTACTGCCTTCCCGACTACTTCCAAGTCCTTGAAGTTGGCATGCGCCGAGTAGGAGCGGACGCAGATGCCCTTGTCCAGTGGGCCATCCCTCGTCTGGACACCACCTTCGCCAATATCGACATGCCCGTCCGAAGATTCCTTCAGTACGGCGGCGAGTACGCCGTCGACTTTGTCGATCAAAGTCTCGACGCGCTGCTTGCCCTGACCGACGACCCGGACACGGTCGTCAATTCGATGATCCCAGAACGGGTCGTCGATGCTGCACGGGGCTTCCTCGCCACTGACCGTGCTCGAGCTCGTTCCATCAAGCAGCGCGCGGGTAAGACCAAACCTCGCATCACCATTGTCTTGGACCCGTACGCCGGCGAGTTGCAGCTTCGCCTTCCCGCTTTAGACGCATATGACGACTACCTCGTCTGGAATATTGCCGCCGACGGTGCCACCTCCACCATTCGCCCACTGATCGCCACCAGCGGATGGACCGTGTCCGTTCTCGAGAGCTCCTGGCGCATCGACAAGCCGATTCGCAATATCTCCGTCTCGGCCGACGAACTTGACGATTCCCTCGATCTGGCGCTCGTGCGTGATCAGGACCCAGTTCTCTTCTTCCAGGAGGGCGGCAAGCTTCTCCCCTCTCACATGGCGCTCCCCCCGGAACCCGTCTGGGTTCTTTACGCTCTGCTTGATTCTAAAGTGGGGCCCGCTTTCTCCGGGCACATCCTGCGTACGGAGCTTCCCCCGCTCGGTTGGACCGGTTGGTCGTTGGCCCTTGTCGACCTGTCCGATCTGCACGACGTGCGCCTGTCTCCTGATCACCCTGCGCATTCCATCCGTACTCAGTCCCGGGCGACTCTCGCGACCCAGAGCGAACGGTCTTGGGTGAGCATGCACGGACTCCCCGTCCAAACTACGCGTCCCACTTTGCATCTCCCGGACAACATCTCCGCTCACTGGCGACTTCGAGTGATCGATCTGGACTCGTCAGTCGTTCTCGTCGATTCAATGGTAGATTCACATGAGGAATTTCACGACGCAATCGATCCATTCGCCCAAATTTCAGGCCCCATCGTCGGTCGGTTCGAGGTGTCCATAAAAGGCCCGTTTGGGCGTGGCGTGCTGCGAAACCTCGCGCTTGTCGAGGATCTCACGCTAGACCCTAACCACCCCTGGCGCGCTCTCTCCGTTTCTGGACTAGAACCGTTGTCGCTCGCCATCTCCGGTGACGGGCTCTCGTGCACGCCCGCGCTCCTGGACTTCGGATCGGACACGTCATCGCTCTCAGCCACTATTGACTCTCATGGGCGAACAGCTGAACTCACCGTCTCACCGCCCGCCATGGCCGTCGCGACCCTTCGCTCCGGTATTGCCAGTCGCTGGTCATTCGGTTTCGTCCGTATTCACCTTGAGGACGTCGCCGATTTTCAGTTGCTCGTGAAGATTCAGCCCGACACCCCGCCTAGTGACCTGCAGATTCGAGTGGGAGATGCGATCGTCCAGTCGGTGTCTCCCGCTTCCAAGTCCGGCTTGGGTTACGCCAACTATGCGCTCGATGTCATCTCCGACACTGCACGCACTCACAGCGGGTGTGATCTCTTCGTCGTCGCCGCCGGTTCCGCAATTCGCGTGGCTCGCATCGCACCGAAGCTAATCGCGTCCGGGGCAACAGCAACTGATTCCAGCGTAACTCTCACCAACTTCACCGGCGGTGGCGTTGAGGTTCGCGTGTGGAGCCTCTTCGCGCCCTGGATTCCTGCCGCGTGCGGTGCGGTCGATCCTGACGGGAAGTTTGAATTGCCTGACGAGATGGCCGCTCAGGCGCCATTCGTCATCTCTTGGCAACGCTCCGATCCGTGGATACCCTGCGAGTGGCCCTGGATGCCATTTCGCCAGTTTCCCCGGATGCCAGGTCATTTGGGGTGCACGGTCATTCAATCGACGTCGGTTATATCGCGTTTTTCCGACCCTTCCAGGTTCCTTGCCGGGGAAATCGAATCCGCTCCCGAGGTCAATCAGGGTGACGCTTGGGCACTTCTCGCGATGGCTTCTAGCCTTCCACGAGAGTACAAGTGGGAGTCGGTGCATGTCATCACTGCCAGTCTGCGCCGCGACCCTGATCACGCCATGCGTTCCCTTATTGATCTGCCCGTCTCAGTTGGCGACCGGTTGAGCCTGCTGATTCTCTCCGGTGTTCTTTGGGCTCGGTCAACCTCCACCGACACGGTTCACAATATCGCCGAAGATTCGGAGAGCCTCTTGCGGTCCGAACAACTGATCGGGCCACTGCTCGTCCTATCACAGCTCGTTGTTCAGTCCGACGTCGTGCATGCCGCTGACTGCTGGCGGATGCTCCGGGACCTATACGGCACCGAGATCGTGTCGATTCTGCTTGGCAAGGGCGACCCCGCCTTCAAGGGCGGGAGCTTTGCCACGGCAAAGTGGCTAGACAATCTCGATCCGGGCGAGCAGGAGAAGGTCCTTTCTCAATTGCGTCTGGTGCCGCGCGCGCTTCTCGATGTCGATTCACGGACATCCGCGGCACTCGCCCTCTTCCAAGAACGGGATAACATTTTTCTTGCAGATGTGGGTCGCGACGGGCGTGAGCGTCTCAAATTCCAATCCGCCATTCTTCGTGACTGGAATTGGGATTCCGCTCTTGCACTTCTTCAGGCTCGTGCTGACGACCAGGACCGTGGAGGCTGGCTTTCCCTGAGCGCCCAGTCGGCCGCATTCGCGCTGGTCGCTCGGCTCGCCGCGCAGGGCGACGAGCAGGCATCGATGCATCTCGATACCAATTTCCGCCACTGGCTTGCGCTCGCTCAATGCGCACCCCAGATCGTTTCCACCGATCTTGTCCTCGCTGAGGCGATGGCCCTTGCGGCTTTCGCCGTCACCCCGAGCATCAATCCCTTCGCTACTGACACCGATGAAAGCGAATCCGAGTGACCGAGCTATTCGATCCGATCTCTGCCAGTAGTTCCATAATCGGTGATTACCAGAGGTACCTGCGCTCTCTCCTGCCGCTCGGCGATGTGCATCTTTCTGATGCTCTTGAACGCGCCATCACCTCAGAGGCGACGCTCGCTCGGGGACCGATCCTGGAGAGCACGCCCGCCTATGTCAGAGGAAGCAGCATCGCTGATCTCATTGATGAGGGTATTCTTCCCCAAGGGTTTCGACGTTTGGACAGTCCTGCCCTGCCGATGAAGCGTCAGCTATACGCCCATCAGGAGCAAGCCACCCGAAAGGCCCGCGACGGACGAAACCTGGTTGTGTCCACCGGTACGGGTTCGGGCAAGACTGAGAGTTTCCTCATCCCGATACTCGCCTCGTTGACGGATGAGGCGGATCAGGGTCCGTTGGCTCCAGGTATCCGCGCTCTTTTGCTCTACCCGATGAACGCACTGGCGAATGATCAGATGAAGCGACTGCGCCAAGTGCTCGCCTCCACGCCCGACATCACGTTCGGCCGTTACATCGGCGATACCCCCAGGTCAGCAAAAGATGCAGAAAGCAGATTCGAGCAACTCAACCCTGGTGAGCCACGTCTTCCCAACGAGTTGCTCTCGCGTGAAGAGATGCAGGCCAACCCGCCTCACCTGCTGCTCACGAACTACGCCATGCTCGAATATTTGCTGTTGCGTCCAGCTGACATGGATCTCTTCGAGGGTGCGCACTCCGGTCATTGGAAGTTCGTCATCGTGGATGAGGCGCACGTTTACCACGGTGCCCGCGGATCTGAGTTTGCGATGCTGTTGCGCCGACTTCAATCACGTGTAGGTGCGACCAATCTGCAGTGCATCGCCACCAGCGCCACAGTCGGTGCAGACACGAACCCCAAGGCTGTGACTGACTTCGCCACGAGTTTGTTTGGGACCCCGGTTGAATGGGTGCAGACTGACGCCTCGCGCCAGGACCTCGTTTCCTCCACACGGGTGGCTCTGCCCGCAGGTGTCTGGGGACCATTGAGCCCTCACGACTACCGCGAGCTGGCTACCTCGCCCGACCTCCATGCCTCCCTGACTGAGCTGTCCTTGGCGACGCCGGACACCGACACCCACAACCTTCTGGCGCAGGAAATTGTCATGGCCAATGTTCGCCGACACCTCTCGCAGGGTGCAGAGTCCCTTGAGCGGTTGATTGCAACCCTCGGACCC
>CALBET010000002.1 GCA_937888665.1 uncultured Acidobacteriota bacterium | reverse complement strand
CCGGCACCTCGTGCTTCCTGTCGGCCTTCGCGGCGTCGCTGGTGCTGGGCCTCTCGCCTGGCAAGTTCATCGCCATCGTGGGGTCGGTGTTCAAGCAGCTGTCGATGCCGCTCCTGACCATCGCGTCCGTGCTGGCGCTGGCGTTCCTGATGAACTACGCCGGCATGACCTCGACGCTCGGACTGGCCTTTGCCGCCACCGGCGCGCTGTTCCCGTTCTTCAGCGCCATGCTCGGCTGGACCGGCGTGTTTTTGACTGGCAGCGACACCTCATCGAACGCCCTGTTCGGCACCTTGCAGGTGGTCACTGCCAATGCGCTCGGCTTGAACCCGGTTCTGACCGCCTCCACGAATGCCGCCACCGGTGTGATGGGCAAGATGATTTCGCTGCAGAGCATCGCCGTCGCGGTCGCGGCCACCGGCATGGCGTCGGCCGATGAAGGCCGCCTGTTCCGCATCACGCTGAAGCACAGCATCATCCTGGCCCTGTTCATGGGCGTGGTGACGATGATTTTCGCCTACGTGCTCCCGCAGTTCGTACCGCAGGTCTAGGTTTCCTCCGGTGGAAACCTCTCGGCCGAGGCGGTGTTCTGCCCGGGGCCCACGCCCGGCACGTGGAGGACGCGCCCGCGGGCGGCGGGGGCGGGCGTCTCGGTCCGCCAACCGGTCGACGAGCGCAGCTCTACTCGCCTTGGCTCTAGGGCGCATTGCGCGGGCCAACCTGGTGCCTAGCCCCGTCACCGAGGGAAAAGCGGGCGCCTGGCTGACCCGATACCCCGGGGTGAAACTCCGGGCCCGCACACGGTCTCCACCGGCGGCAGCGCCAGCCCCCGGGCTCGTCTCCGACGGTTGGCAGACCGAGATGCCCGCCCCCGTGTGAACCGACAGGCCGCCTCGCCGAGCTGCATGCCCGGCCGGGCACTCAGGCAGCGGCGCTTTCAGGACGAGACACTAGTCTAGCAGCCCGTGGTGAAGCCCTGCTGCATTCGCCGTGGCGCAGGCCTTCAGGCCTGCGATCGCACGGCTAAAGCCGTGCGCCACTATGGGGCAGCCGCCCCCGAGGGCTGGAACGACGCCATCACGTAGAAAACGACTTGATCCGTCGGCAGACTCACGCGAAGTACCGCAGTAGTCGCACGCGCGGCTTCAGGAAGCGTGAGCGGTTCCGTCGGGGCTGGAAGCAACCCCAGGCTCATGCGCGCGAGGTCCAGTTCCGGTGACGCTGCGACCGGATCCGAACCGCGGTTGAGCGCGGCCCAGCCCACCCCCACAGCCACCACCAGCGCTCCCAGGCCGACGCGCACACGGCGGCCACTTACGCGCCGCACCTCGTCCCGGGCGATCCGCGTGCGCAGACGAACGAGCCCGCCAGAGGGCGGGCTCAGCGGGTCAAGCACACGACGGACCTCTTCACTCATCGGTATCGCCGCGTCTTCGTGATCAGCGGTCATCGTCTCACCACAAGACCCTATCAATGCCCCCTGGGACCGGTGGAACCGTCGGACAGTGCCTCGCGCAGCCGCCGAAGCGCGCGATGACGCCGCGAGCCCACGGTCCCCGCAGGGATGGACAGAAGCGTGGCGATCTCGTCGTAGCTCAGCTCCGAGTATTCACACAGCATGATGATCCGTCGCAGGTCCTCAGGGAGCGCGTCGACGGCGGCACACAGACGCACCGTCTCATCGCGTGAGGCGAGAGCGTCGTCCGTCGGCTGGTCGCCGGAGAACGGCACTCGGATCGTCTCCAGTGACACCCAGCGCCACACCTGCTTCGACCGACGACGCGACGCCGCCAGATTGAGCGCGATCTTGTAGATGAGCGGCTCGACCGTCGTCATGTCCACGCGTCGGCGCATCCGCCACAGCCGCACGAACGCATCCTGCACGACGTCCTGCGCGTCGTCCATGTTCCACAGCCAGCGGTAAACCACGTTGCAGAGCGGCCGCTCCAGCCGCGCGTAGAGCTGCTCAAGCTCTTCCTCGCCCATCGGCCGGGCTCATGGGGCGAGTTCAGCCATCATGACGTAGTACAGGGTCAGGTCGTCTTCGGCCCTGGAGTCTGGGAACGGACCGACGTCTGGTCGAAAGAACCCCACCTGGCTGTCGTCCAATCCCACTTGTCCGACGACCAGATACTGCTCTGGCCGCAGCGACACCTGACTCTCAAAAGAGTACCGGGTCGTGGGAAGGGCGATCGACACGTAGGCCACAATCCGCTCGCCGGCCTGCGTCACGGTCTGCTCCACCTGCGCTGTCTTGCCGGTCGCTTGCCCCTGGTCCTGGACCATCGACAGCACCTGAATCTCTTCGAGCAACGCGAACTCGGAGGACCCCTGAGCCGCCACCAGTTGCGTCATCACCGGCTCCAGATGGTTGAGCCTGCGCGAGCCGGCGACGCGAAACGACGCCGGCTCGTTCCCGGTGTCGAGAGGACGCCCGACCAGCAGCCAGTAAGTCAGCTTGACCGAGCTGGGCGCCGGTGATGGCGTGAAGCCGGCGTCCAGCATGTCCGCGATGCCGGACTGGATCCGCGCAGGAGCCACCACGATGAGCGTGTCTCCCGGGCCGTCGGTAACCCATCCCAAGCCGGTTCCGCGTTCCACCGCGAGTCGCAGCATGCGAAGCATCTCAGCCTTGAGCTCGGGCGCCACCGCATAGGTGCGTAGCTCCGCCGGCGCGGGCGTGTCATCCGCGGTGCCCCGGTTGCCGCCACTATCGCACCCGACGAGCATCGAACACCCGACGATTACCGCCGCACCCACGACGAACGTGCTCCTGTTCGACATCAGCATGGACCCTCCTCGACGGCCCGCTCGCGCCGCCCTCGAAGGTTACTACTCGCGACCCGGGCCATCCTTCACCGAAATCGTTCGGCGACCTCACAACCGGCCGACCGCTGGGCCGGCCACCGGGCCGCGGCACTTCCGTGCTACGATGGTCACCGAATCGCGAGCAGGTTTTCTCCCACCCGGAAACCCCGCTCAGAGCAGCGGGTATAGCCCAGCGCACAGCGCGGGCCCTCCCTCCTCCCAGATTCTTCCTACGAACGCCCTCATGCTGAGGGACTGACGTCGATAACCGACCGCGCCGGGGTGAGCGCGGAACTTGGAGCAACACATACAGATGAAGTTTGTCGAACTGGGCCTACGCCCGGAGCTTGTCCGCGCCGTCACTGATGCGGGCTACACCGTCGCTACACCAATTCAGGAACGTGCCATTCCGGTCGCCCTCGAGGGTCGCGACCTGATCGCCTGCGCCCAGACGGGCACCGGCAAGACCGCCGCGTTTCTGCTCCCGATCCTCCAGCGCCTCGCCGACGGGAAGCCGGGCCGACGTCCTCGCGCGCTGGTGGTCACGCCAACCCGAGAGTTGGCCGCCCAGATCGCCGAGATGGCCACGCAGTACGGCAAGGGCTTGAACCTGCGACACGCGGTGATCTTCGGCGGGGTCGGGATGGAACCACAGACACGCCGTCTGCGGTCCGGGCTCGACCTGCTGATTGCGACGCCCGGCCGGCTTCTCGACCACATGGGTCGAAAGCAGGCGGACCTGAGCGGCGTAGAAACCGTCGTGCTGGACGAAGCGGACCGGATGCTGGACATGGGCTTCTTGCCTGACGTGCGCCGTATTCTCGCGGCACTGCCGGCCACACGCCAGAATCTGTTCTACTCCGCCACCATGCCGAATGAGATCGAAGACCTCATTCGGCGGACCACGAAGAACCCTGAGATGATCGAGGTGACGCGGCGCGCCACGCCGGTGAGCGCCATCAACCAGGTGGTGCATCCCGTCGCGATGACGCGGAAGAAGGACCTGCTGGCCAGCTTGCTCAAACGTCCGGAGGTCGGCCAGACCCTGGTCTTCACCCGCACCAAGGCGCGCGCCAATCAGCTCACGCGGAGGCTCGAGCATTCAGGCCGCCGGGTAGCGGCCATTCACGGGAACAAGAGCCAAAACGCCCGCACCCGCGCGCTGGACGGTTTCCGTTCTGGGGCGATCGACACGCTGATCGCGACCGATATCGCGGCACGCGGCATCGACGTCGAAGGCATCAGCCATGTGATCAATTTCGACTTGCCGAATGTCCCCGAGGACTACGTCCACCGGATCGGGCGCACCGCGCGGGCCGGCGCCAGTGGCCACGCCATCTCGTTGGCGGCGCCGGAGGAACGGCCGCAACTGGCAGCCATCGAACGGCTCGTCGGGAGTCCGATTCGCCGGGAAGATGTCGCGGGGTTTCCCGTCACCGCTGATCCGACGGCGGCCGCTGAGCCGCAACGCGGACGCCGCCCGCCGCAGTACCGAGGCAACCGGGCAGGTGGCGGATCCGGTGCAGGGGCCGGGGCGAGATCCTACGGCTCCCGCTCACAGGGTAACAACGGTCGCGGCCGCCCGGCCCGCGAGCGGCGCCCGGCCTAGCAGCCCGTGCAGTGGCGCAGGCCTTCAGGCCTGCGAGGCAAGGCTCAAGCCTTGCCCCACCAATGTCGACACGAGGCAGGGCTCAAGCCTTGCCCCACCGATGGCGACACGAGGCAGGGCTCAAGCTTGCCCCACCGATGTCGACGCGGCCCTACGGCAACTCGTCGTAGATCACCCGGACGGCCGCCTCCACTCGGGTCGCGTCGTAGTTCGGATATTTCCCCGACAGATCGATGCCAGCGACCGCCTGATCAGCACTCCGGCCGCCGCTCTTGGCGGTGCGGACAGCCGCCACCAGATCGGCGATGTAGCGCTGGAATTCCTGAAAACTGTCCCAGGTCGTCACCGGAATGTGCCCCGGAATCACCGTATCCACGTTCTGGATGGCGGCGATCGCCTTGGCCAGTGAGTCGGGCAAGGCCAGCCCGCTGCCGCCGTTGTTGACGTCCAAAAACGGGGCATCGCGCCAGGGGAACATGTCACCCGTCTGCAACACGCTGAGCGCCGGATAGACGATGAAGGCATCGCCATTCGTATGCCCCGCCCCGAAGTAGTACAGGTCCATCTGGTCGGCGCCTGCGCCCAGTGTCAGCCGGTCGGTGAAGGTCTGCTTCGGGAGATACTTCGCGTTGGCGCCCTGGAAGTTGTCCATCCCCGTCATGTTGGTCTTCGTGTTGGCCTGGGCCACGATATTGACCGCGTCGGGGAAGAACTCGTTGCTCCCGACGTGGTCACCATGCGTGTGGGTGTTGACGATGGTCACGATCGGCTTGTCGGTCACCGAGCGAATACGATCCAGCAGCACCTGCCCCCATCCGGGCAACTTCGTATCGACAACCGCCACGCCGCTGTCCATGACGAACACCCCGACGTTGCCGCCGCTGAACAACGTGCGGTCGGCCGGCGGCGCGCCGGTGATGACATAGAGGTTGCCCTTGACCTGTTCGATTTGTGCCGCGTCGACCGCACCCTGATTGAGCTGTTGGCGCGCGCCGACACCGACCGATAGTGTGCCCGCCGCCACGATCGCCGCCAGAATACCCGCTCGTTTCACGTTGTCCTCCCGCTGAGAGCTAGCAGCCCGTGGTGAAAGCCCCGCTGCATTCGACGGGCGCTTTATCCCGGCTGCCGGCGTTGCTTCTCGGTCACATACTGCCCGTATTCTCCCTCGGCGCGCCTTGTCGGCCGGGCACATCACCCGTCTCGGTGACACGCGGGGTTCCACCACGGGCTGCTAGTGCCGTGTCTCCGACATGTGATGTCTTCAGCCGCCGCCTGGCCACGCACCCACCACCCCGGCCTCCGACCCGTTCGATTTAATTCGTGCGGCGGCCGAGCCCCCGCAGAAAGCGGTCCGGCGCCACGTAGCGCGTGTGATAGGTGACCCAATCTTCGGCGTGCCGCTGATAGACCGGGTCGTCTTCGAGTACGGCCGACGCCTCGACGGGATACGTTGGGCGGTCGTGCGCGGGTAGCGGCCCGACGGTTTTGGAATGGGTCGTGTTGAAGTCCCCATCTTTGACCCACCCGTCGCCGATGAGCACGAAGTCTCGCAACCACCCCTCTGCCGGTGCGTCTGGCGCCGTGAACCGGAAACGCATCTCGTCGCCCGCGTTCATGATCACGTACCGGTCATCGATATCGCGGAGCAGGTCGCGCACGTCGCCGAACCGCGTGTGATACCCGACCAGGTCGCGCCACCGGGGCCTGACGTTCGCGATGTCATACCGGGGTATTTCGAGACCCCGCGGGCCGACCAGGTCGGTCTGCGAGTAGCCGCGGTAATCCAAGGTGGCGGTCGTCGGCGCCAGGCGGCGGGTGTCTTGCGGCGCGTCGGTCTGCTGCGAGGCGTGGCCCACCCAGTCCCAGTAGACCTCCAGGTTGGTCCGCAACCGGAGACGCCGGGGCAGACGGCCGCTGGGCAGCCGCGGCACGGCGACCACCATCGTCTTCTGCTTCCCGGCCGGGAACCCGAGATCCGGGTGCAGGACCACCCAATGCCCCCGCTCATCGAGCGCCTCGAGCGCCACACCACGGGCGGCCGGGTGCCGCCCCTGCCCCAGCGCGACATTGATGCTGCTGTCGGTCGGGTACACCCAGCCGTGGGCGAGCAGCCAGATGTCATCCGCCTGCTCCGACGCATCGTCCCGGGTGTCGACCGGCAGGTCGAGGTCGAGGTCGAGCTCGATCTCCAGATAGTGGTCGCGTGTCACACCCTGGTGGCTCCCTCGCTCGAAGGTGGACACATACTGCCGGTCCCTGGTTCGCACGAGCGCGCTCACGTCGGCGCCGAGGTCGTCCCAGGCCTGCTTGACCGGCCGCGACGGACCCGTCACATGCGCCTGCAGGGTCGGCGACTCGCGGGCAAATCGCTCGTCGACGTAGACCTCCGTCTCCGGCGGGTGGTCGACGACCAGCAGGGAGACATGATCGAAGAAGTGCGTCTCCCACAGCTCGGCCGTCACCCGCAGGTCGTAGGCACCGTCGCGTGGCGCGAGCTGGTCGCCGCGAATCAACACCCAGTCTTCGGTCTGCGCGATGTCGGCCGTGTCCTGTGCGTTGATCCGCAGACCGAGGGGCGACCGCCACAGAAAGTCGGTCACGAAGTGCAGGGCGTGACCGTCGAAGGCGAACAGCCACGGGCACGACCCCTTGAGCCGCTGCTCGGCCACGATCACCTGACCGGCCGCGAACGCGAAATCCGCCTGCATCACCCCGTTGGGCCAGTAGATGCGGGTCACATCGGCCTGCCTCTGCTCGCCCAGTCCGACATGGACCGGTGAGCCGGTCAGTACCTGGCGCTGTACGAGCAGGCCGGCCCGCACCTCGATCTCGCCGCCCACCCCGAAGGCGTTGATTCGCTGGTCGCCGGCCGCGCTGTGGGCACGAGGCCTGATCTGCTGCCAGCCGTAGCCGGCGGTCCCCCGGCCCAGCAGTCGGACTGGACCACCCTCGTCGACCCCCACGAGGTCGAGCCAGCCGTCCGCGTTGAGATCGATGACGCCAAACACCTCGGCGGTCAACGACACGTTCAGGGGAGCCAGTCGAGACCGCTCGTCGGCGAGCCAGACCGCGGTCCCGCCGGCGCCGGACACCACCACATCGAGCGCGCCGTTGTTGTCGAGGTCGGCCGTGATCACACGGGACGATCCGACCGGCGCCCCGGGCGCCACCGGTGCGCCGGTCGCCACCGGCTCCGTGGCCCACCCGTTGTCGCGCCAGGCGTGTCGCCAGATCTCGCCAGTCGTGCTCAGGCTGACCAGGTCCAACCAGCCGTCGGCGTCGAGATCCGCCAGGCTCAGGCCGACCATGCCGGTGGACGGCGTCGGCGCCGGCCAACGCCCGAACGCGCCGCCTTGAAGGTTTTCGACCGCATGGAGGCCCCCGGCGACATCGAGCAACACCGCGTCCGGATCACCGTCCCGGTCCAGGTCCCCCCAGACGAAGCCCCGGAGCCCGTCAATGGCCGGGAACGGCTGCTCCGGGCGCCAGGTCCCGTCCGCGTTGTTCCGCAGCACCCACGGCGCGCCGGACACGGTCCCCAGCACCAGGTCCAGGTCGCCGTCCATTTCCGTGTCGGCCGCCCACACGCCATGGCTCGGCCGGTCGGCAACAGCCGGGTCGGCGCCGACGACCGGCGTCGACGCCGTGAAACGGCCCGCCTCGTCTTGCACGAACAGGCGCACCCCACCGACGCCGGCCAGCGCCAGGTCCATCCGATAGTCGCCGTTCCAATCCAGCGCCAGCACGCCGTCCGCGGTCGGGGCGGTCGCGTCTGGTCCAGACGGGAACGGCACGTCGGCCCCGGTCGGCTCGGCCCCGAAGAGCCGGACGCGCGCGGCGTCGCCGGCCAGCAGCACCGGCTCGCCACCGCCGCTTGGCGGCAAGATCGTCAGGCTCGATCGCTGGCCGGCACCTGACCGGTCCAGCGACTCAACCAGATAACTCAGCGTGTCGTCGCGCGGCGCCGCGGTCGCCGTGACGGACGGCAGCCGGAGAAAGTGCCGCAGCGGCTCGGCAATCAGCTCGGCGCTCACACTGACGGCCGCCTGGTCCTTGCGGAACGCTGGCGAGCGCACGAGCACGTTCCGCACGAGTTGCGCCAGTGTGGCGGCACGCGGGAAGTCGCCACCGGCCGCGGCATCCGACAGGGCACGCAGTTGTGCGGTGGCCACGTCCGGCCACCGGCCACTCAGCGACCTCAGCCGCCCGATGGTGCTCGCCACCCCGACCTCATCCGATCGACGAGCCGACAGTCGGAGGTGCTCGACCAGAACGGCCAGGTTGTCGGGGGCCTCCACGAGCATCGACTCGAACAGTTGCTGGGCTTCCAGCCAGTGGGCCTCGGCATCGCTGTCGCGGGCATCCGGATCGTTCGCGTCATCCTGGCGCTCAAGCTGTTGCGCCAGAGCGAACCGGGCCATGACGTGGGTCGGGTCCAGCGCCAGCACCTCGCGGAAATACGCCTGGGCCTCGTCGAACCGGCTACTGAAGGTCGCCAGTTGGCCCTGGAGGAACGCCAGCTCGCTACTGTCGGGCGCCAGCGTCCGCGCCGCTTCCAGCTCGACCGCGGCCGCCTCGTCGTTGCCGAACCCGACGTGCGCCACCGCGAGGTTGGCCCGGATGGCCGGCTCGTCCGGCGACAGCGCCGCCGCCCGCTCGAAAGACACCTCCGCATCCTCCAGCAAGCCGACGTCCAACGACGCGAGGCCCTGGTAGAAGGCCCGCACGGTGTCCACGTATGCAGGAGACGGCGGATCAGGCCGATTCCCGGGCGCCGCGCAGGCGGTCACCACGAAGGCGCAGACGAGTCCGGCCAGGCTCAGACACGTGGTGCGAGTCGACCTGCCCACGATGCTCACGTCGCCCTCATGGCGCAACACCGGGCACAGCCGCCAGGTGCTCGTGAATCGACTGCCGCTCGTTGTTATCTTCGGGTGAGGCCCGCCGAAAGTCGCCAGTGATGGCCTCAGCGGACTCATCCGCCTTAAACCGTTCGTAGAGCGCGCGTTCGCGCGCCGCTTCATCGGGCCGCCCGGCTCCCTGCTGGCTGAGCATCAGGTTGTAATGGGCCTGCAGGTCCTCCGGGTCGATCAGGAGCACCCCCTCGGAGGTCGCGACCGCCTCGTCGAACCGCCGCTGGCGAAACTGGATGCCCGCGATCTCGTTCAGCACGACGCGGTCGCGCGGGTACTGCCGCCGGGCGACCTCCAGGTGCGTCAAGGCCTCGTCGTACCGCCCGAGCGTACGCAACCCCGTGCCTAAGAAGAAATGCGCCCGGGCCAGACCGGGGGACAGGGTCAGCGCCTGCTCCAGCAGCGGAATCGCGGCCTCCACGTCGCCCTCCCGAATCTTGGCGCGCGCCACATTGACCGGCCCATCCGGGTAGTCGGGATCAATCGCCATCACCCTGCGAAAGGCGGCTTCGGCCCCTCGCAGATCTCCCTGTAGTAGCAACCCGATGCCATAGTCGTTCCAGCGCCCGCGCGCCGAGGGATCCAGCCCCGAGGCCCCCTCCGTCAATGCCGCGTCGGCATCGATGACTTCCAGGGTCGCCTCCGACTCGGCCATCACGGTGGTCGGAATGTCGGGAATCGCCTTGATCTCGCCCGACACATCCGAGGTGTCACCGGTAAAGATCCACTGCCCGTCATCGTAGCCCGCGCTCACGGCCGGGGCGGGCTGCGACGCATCGCGCTCTCCCGCGAATGCCCACTGCGTGAACCACCAGGCGAACTTACGATAGTTCAGCTTGGCACGAAGGGTGATCCGCTCTCCCGCGTCCTCAGGCACGCGCAAACGATAGTGCACGGTGTCGGCGGCGCCCGGCGGAATCAGTCGCACGTAGGCGACTGACCGGGTCGCCCAGGCGTTTCGCTTGTTGATCGGGTTGCCGTGTTCGTCGAGCTGCAGACTGCGGTAGAAGTGGGCGCCGGGGTCCACGGGACCGCTCCCGTTGTCGGCGGCGGCACCGCTGTGGAGCAGGACTCGACCTGTCTCGTCGACCGCCTCGAACTCGACCCACACGTCGAAGCCGTCCACCGTGCCGCCGGGAAAGAAGTGGCCGACGTTCCTCGTGCGCACGACCACCTCGACCCGCACGGAGTCGCCGCGACGAACCGCCACTGCCGTGACACCGAGCGGACCGACCACCTCGGCCGGCGGCCCGGTGATGATGGGACTCGCCCCGAACTGCCCCGACTCTTCGCCGACCGCGAACGTACTCGACAGCCGCGGCTCCGCGGCGCGGGCGGCGCGAGCCGCCGGAATGGGACGCTCGTCGACCCGCGCAATGCCGAACACGTCGACTGTGACCTGCCCCTTGCGCAGGAAGTCCTGCACGGCGGCCAGTTGCACGGGGTCGCGATTGACATGCGGCAGCGCCGTGTTGGCGCCCGGGAACCGGTGCGACCGCACAAAGCCGTCGTCGGCGGCCGGGTCGTCAGAGGCGACCAGCGGCATGTGGCAGCCGGCGCAGGTCTGTGGGGTCTCCGGGTAGTAGAAGGACCGCGCGCCCTGACCGGAGACGCCGGACCCCTGCCAGTTGTCGTACTCGTTGAACCCGCGAATCCAGCGATAGCCGTTGACCGGCACGTCCAGGTGCACCTTGTGGCACGTGGAGCAGAACTCGGCGCCCTGTTCCTGGTGAAACGGCTTCATGAAGGTGCGGCGATGCGGCTCCGGCGCCAAATTGGTGATCAGGTCGTGCGCACGACGCATCACCGGATTGTCGCTCGCGGCGAGGTCGTGCAGCGGCGGGTACTCCACGACGAAGTCCGCTTGCCCCATCGTGCTCCCAACATGGGTGATCGAATGACACGAGGTGCACCCGAGCCCGGCCTGCGCCTCCGGGGTGTCGATCTGTTCTTTGATCGGCCGGTCGAACCGCCCGTTGAAGAAGACGGCGTGGTCGTGACATCCGGCACACAGCTTCGACGGCTCGGTACCGACCACCTCCTGCATGTATTCGATGGAGCGGCGATACCACTGGTTGTTGAACGAGGAGAAGTGGTGCGCCGAGCCGTTCCACTGGTCGTAGATGTCGCGGTGACACCGGGCGCAGGTCTCGCTGGTCAGAAAGAAGTCGGACGGAATCAGGTCGCCGGTGCTGGTCTGGGCCGACGACGGAAACAGCGCGGTGTCGGCTCCGGCGCCTTCCTCCGCCGCCGTGGCTGGTGGGCCGGTCGGATTCTCGAACGCATGGGCCTGACGCCATCGCGTGTCCCAGGATGCCCGCGCGGACGGCACGGCCAAGGCGACGGCGGCGAGCAGCAGCAGAGCGGCGCGGGTCAACTGCGCCGACGGGTGGGTGGTCTGGTTGCCAACGCCCCGCCACACCCACAGTCCCATCAACGCCGCGCCCAGGACCGAGACCCAGACGTGCGCGGCCAGCAGGACGTCTGAGCGGCCCACCACCGCCGCACCCACAACCGCGACACCCGACACGAGCCCGCCCGCCGCCGCCACGACGGCGACGCTCGGCAGCGCCCCCGTCGGCCACCCCTGTCGCCACAGCCATCGCCCGGCCGCCCCGCCCAGGAGCAGCCCGAGCAGCGGGTGAAGCACCACGTTTGCGACGTACCAGAGGGAGGCGCTGGGCACGGACGCCAGCACCGCGGCGTTCAGCAGCAGTATCACGCCACCCGCCCCGAGGGCTCCCGACAGACTGATGCGCCGATTCATATAGTGTCCCGCCCTTGGCGGGCCTCAGAGAGTGAGGTATTCTGACCCACGATAGCAGATCGGCATGTATCTGGGAGCCGGCCACGGCACGGTCCCACTGTACGTATGGAGGTCCAGGTGTTTCGACACCCCACCGGCGCAACGCAGCATCTCATCACGTTGGCAATCACCCTCGCAGTGGGGGTCGGCGGCCCCGCCGTTGCGGCCGCACAGTCAGCCGACGGCGTCGGTTTCGATCCGGCTGAGATTACGTTCCACAAGGACATCGAACCGATCCTGCAGCGCAGTTGCCAGAACTGCCACCGGGAAGACTCGGTCGCGCCGATGTCGCTCCTGTCGTACGAGGACGCCCGCCCCTGGGCGCGGTCCATGAAGCGGCGGACCGCCATGGGTCGGCGCGCCGGGGTCATGCCCCCGTGGTATGTCGAACAGAACATCGGCATCCAGGAGTACAAATACGACCCGTCGCTCAGCGACACGGAAGTCGCCATGATGGCGGCGTGGGCCGACGCAGGGGCCCCTCGCGGTAACCTCGCGGACGCGCCGCCCCCGCGCGATTTTGGTGACGGCGGCTGGACGATCGGCGAGCCGGACCTGGTGACGTTGCTCCCTGAGCTCATCATCGGCGGCGAACAGCCTGACTGGTGGGGCGAAATCGAGACGACACCGGTCGGCAACACGAGCGACCGGTATGTCGAGGCGCTCGAGTTCAGAGAGGTCAACGATGTCCTCGACACCGAGGACTCGCGCGAGACCGTGGGTGGACGGTTTGTCTTTCATCACATGATCTGGAGCACGCAGGTCATCGGGGACGACGGGGCGCAGGACGAGACCCGCTCCGAGGACACCACCACCGGGTGGCCGGTCCACGAGGTCGGCCGCAATGCCGACACCTTCGATCCGCAGGCGGGCCGACTGCTGTCGGCGAACTCGAGTGTCGTGTCCAACTCCGTGCACCTGCACTCCAACGGAAGAGACACCAAGTCGCACCTGGAAATCGCCTGGAAATTCCACCCCGAGGGATACGAGCCGGCATTGAAGCCCGCGCGGCGCTCGTTGGGCGACGGACTCAACATCGACATCAAGCCGGAAGAGGCGAACCAGCAACTGCACGCCTACACCGTGCTGCAGCAGCACCAGAAGCTCACGACCTTCGAGCCGCACCTGCACGCGCCGGGACAGCGCATGTGCCTCGAGGCGATCTGGGGCAACCACATCGAGACCCTGACCTGCGCCGGCTACGACCACAACTGGGTGCGGACATACGAGTACGCCGACCACACGGCGCCGATTCTGCCGAAGGGCACCATCCTGCACATCACCGGATACATGGACAACACGACCGCGAACCGGAACGTGCCGGACCCGCGGAACTGGCAGGGCTCCGGCAACCGGTCGGTCACCAACATGTTCATCGACCTGGGCATCGGCGTGCAGCTGTCCGATGAGCAGTTCCTCGAGCAAATGGCCGAGCGCCGTCAGGCGATCGGCTGGAGAACCGGCGACCACGTCATCGGCTGCCCACTGTGCCCCTATGACGACCTGACCATCGCGGACGTGTCTGATGAGGACGCGGACGGTGGCGACGAGGCGGAAACGGCCGAGACGGCTGAAACCGCCGCGCAACAGCAATAGTCGGATCTCAACCTCGAGCAACGGTCGCGAACGACCGAGCAACCGGATCTGATCACCCCCCCAGGAGAGGGCCGCACCGCCTCTCCTGGGGCTTCTCGTCTCCCATTCGACGCGGCACCATGCGCCTGCCCTTGGCCCTGCGAGGCACGCGAAAGTACCAGCGCCCGCTCATGCGCGGCAGGTGGCTCATCGGGCTGGCTCTCCTCCTGGCGCCATCATCCGTCTCGGCCCAGCGGCTCTCGTACTCGTCCGGTCAGGACTATTTCGCGGACAGCATCGTGCGGGCCTCCGAGCACGGCGCCCTCGGTGCCGGAACGAGCAGCCCCATCATCCGGGCGAACGTGGGGCCCAGCCTACGGGTTGAGGGCGGTATGGAACGGACCATCAGGGTCGGTGAGCCGGTGACGTTGGTCGCCGTGGCGGCCGACGACGGGGTCCCGTAATCTCGACGCCGCCGGAG
>CALBET010000001.1 GCA_937888665.1 uncultured Acidobacteriota bacterium | reverse complement strand
CCGCGCCTTGCGGCCCACCGGAGACCGGGGCGTCGAGCATGTCGACACCGCGAGCTGCCAGGGTCTCGGCCATCGCGCGCGTCGCCGTGGGGTCGATAGTGCTCATGTCGATCACGAGCGAGCCCGCACGCGCGCCATCCACGATCCCGGTGCCCGGATCCCCACCGCCGAGCACCACCTGTTGCACGTCGCTCGTGCCGGTGACCATCGTGAAGATGACGTCGCTCTGTTCCGCCACCGCCGCCGGGCTGCCGAACAGCGTCGCCCCCTCGTCGACGAGCGGTTGCGCCGACTCCGGTCGACGCGCGAACACCGCCATCGCGTGGCCCCCCTGCATCAGGTTCCGCGCCATCTGACGCCCCATGTTGCCGAGACCGATGAAGCCGAGTTGCATAGGTCAGACCTGGTCGGACGATGGAAACCGGGGGGCCCTCTTGACCTCCTCGATCTGCTCGAGGTGGCGCTGATGATGCAGCGGGATGTAGAGCAGCCACTGATACGCGTTCAGGGTGCCGTAGGCCGGCCGATGGTGTTCGAGCGTATGGGTCTTCAGCGGCTGCTGCGTCGTCTCAGCGAAGGCGATGGTGTGGGCTCGACGTTCCAGAAACACGCGGATCGCCACCGCGCGGTCGACCGCCCCGGTGGGAATGACCTTCTCAGGCGCGTCACGCCGCGTGTCCCGGTCGCCGAGCATCGTCTCGATCACGGTGTCCTTCCCGGCAGATGCGGCCTCCCAGTCCGGGTTTGCCGGTGCGCTGAGCGCCTGCTCCACCTGGCCGAACAACCTCGACTCGACAAGCCCAAGATGTTCGGCGATGAGCCCGATCGACCACCGGTCGGGCCCTGGCTGAAAGGCCCATTGGTCAGCGGTCAGCGGTTCGATCGCGGCCAGCAGGTCGCCACGCGTCCGTTGCAGGAGCTGTACGACGTGGGTCCGCTCGTCGTTGGTCATGGTCAGCGTCGTAGTCGTCGGGCCATCCGTCATACCCCGACTCCGTGTTTCTTCCAGTACCGTTCCAGGCCGAGCCAGCACTGGTCCAACGGTGCGGCCTTGTCGTACAGCGCCGCGGCGGTGTCCGACATGTGACGCTGCAGATAGCGGCGAATGTCGGCCACGAAACGCGCCGCTCGCTCGTCCGGCGTCGCGTCACGCTCGACATCGACAATCGTCCGCGCGAGGCTGGCCAGGCCGTCGAGATGCTCCAACAGGCTGGCGAGGTGCGCCGCCGGCTCGCCGTGCGGACCAAAGTGGGTGAGAAACAGGGTGTCGGCCTGCCAATCGCCGATAAGAGCCGCGCTCGCCTTCCAGACCTCGATGTCGATGTCCGGCGGCGGAGTGGGCGGCATGGCGAACAGCTCGGGGCCGGTGCGAATGCCGGCCGTGTCGCCCACGAACGCCACGCCGCTCGCCCGGTCGAGATAGCTGACGTGATGGGATGCATGGCCCGGCGTGTAGGCGACCTCCAGATCACGGTCGGCCACATGTACCCGCTCGCCCCCTGAGAGCGAGTGAATGTTCTCCTGGGGCACCGGAAGGAACTGGCCCCACAACCGGTCCATGTCGTCACCGTACAGCCGGGTCGCGCTGTGAAGCAGCTTGGCGGGGTCCGCCATATGACGCGCCCCTCGCTCGTGCACATAGACCTGGATGTCCGGGTTCTCGCGCACGAGTGTCCCGGTAGCGCCCGCGTGATCGAGATGAATGTGCGTCAACAGAATCGCGCGGACGTCGGCGATGTCGATGCCTTGACCACCCAGCGCTCCACGAAGCGTGTCCAGGCAGGTGGACGGCCCTGGGTCCACCAGGGCGACCCCGCCGGGGCTCTGGATCGCCGCGGTCGCGATAATGCGAGGCTTCCCGAGAAACATCAGGTCTGCATAGGTGATGCCGCGTGCAATGGTCTGCATAGGCGTGAAATCTTACTATGTGCGTGTGACCGCCGGCTTGACCTCGTCGTGGGCTCCATAGTTTGATGGGACCAGAATGTCGCCGGAGAGAAATACAAACGACGGGGTGCTTGAGGAAACCCGCCAGAAGACCAAGAAGCCGACCCTGTACAAGGTACTTCTGCTCAACGACGATTACACGACCATGGAATTCGTGGTGCAGATCCTGGAGGGCATCTTTCACAAGACGCCGGCCGAGGCCTACCGAATCATGATGCAGGTCCATACCGAGGGGCGTGGGATCTGCGGTGCCTACAACTACGACGTTGCCGAGACCAAGGTCGCGACCACGCAAGACCTGGCCAAGCAAGCAGGCTTTCCGCTGCAGGCGACACTCGAAGAGGAGTGAAACCCGAACCGATGTTCAGCGCCGCGCTCGAATTGATTCTGAACGTCGCCTACCGCGAAGCTGCGGCTCGGCGGCATACCCATCTGACGCTCGAACACCTGCTGTATGCGCTGGCGCACGACCCCGAAGGGGAAAAGATTCTCGCGGCGTGCGGTGGCGACCTTCCCGCGTTGCGTCATGCCCTGGACGAGTTTCTCGGCACGCTCGAGCAGTTTCCCCGAACCGCACGGGGCCGTGAACCGAACCAGACGTTGGCGTTTCAGCGAGTCCTGCAAACCGCCGTGTTGCACGTCCAGAGCGCCGGGAAGGACGAGGTGCGGTTCGGAGACGTGCTGGCCGCCATTCTGCAGCAACCCAACTCCTATGCGGCGGAGTTGCTGCAATCACAAGACATCACCAGATTGGACGTCCTGAACTACATCTCGCACGGCATCGCCAAGGTGCCGACCGACAGCGGCGACAGCGAGACGAGCGAGACGGCTGGCTCGGGGGGCGGAGGTAACGGCGCCGCACCGGCACGCGACCCGCTGACCGCCTTTGCCCTCAGCCTGACCGACCGCGCGAAACGCGGCCAGCTGGACCCGCTGATCGGCCGCCGCGACGAACTGCAACGCACGCTCGAGATTCTCTGCCGCCGGCGGAAGAACAACCCGGTCTTCGTCGGCGACGCCGGTGTCGGGAAAACCGCGCTGGCGGAGGGATTGGCGAGTCGACTGCTCGACGACGACGTGCCGCCACGACTCAGCGGGGCGGAGGTGTTCTCGCTGGACACGGCAGCGTTGCTCGCCGGCACCAGGTTCAGGGGAGATTTTGAAGAGCGCTTCAAGGCGGTCATCGACGCGTTGACCGGGCGTCCGAACCCAATCCTGTTCATCGACGAGGTGCACTCGACGGTCGGGGCCGGCGCCACGACCGGTGGCACGATGGACCTGGCGACCCTGATCAAACCGGTGCTGGTCGCCGGCGAGCTCCGGGTTATCGGGTCGACGACATTTGACGAGTTCAAGCAGATCGAGCGAGACCGCGGGCTGGCGCGGCGACTGCAGCGTGTCGTCATTGAGGAGCCAAGCGTCGAAGAAACGGTCGAAATTCTGAAGGGACTCCGGTCGCGATACGAAGACCATCACAACGTCACCTACACCGACGGCGCCGTGCAGGCGGCGGCGAAACTGGCCGGACGGCACCTGCGAGACACCCGGTTACCGGACAGCGCGATCGACGTGCTCGACGAGGCGGGCGCAAAAATCGCGGCGGCGGCGCCGTCAGCCCTGACCTCGGTGGCACCGGTGACCGCGGCCGCCCCGGCCGCCCTGGCACCGGTGGCCCAAGGCGGGCGCGCCGACCTCGGTGTC